>NZ_SMKS01000005.1:0-192295 GCF_004348435.1 Saccharopolyspora terrae
GGTGGGGTTGGTGGGGTTTCTCGTCGTGCTGGTGCGGGATTCGGGAATAAGCTGGTGGTAGTCCCTGGAGCAGCGGAATCCGCCGATTCCCCGGTCGGCTCGGTGGGAGACCAAAGGCGGTCTTGTATGGCAGAGGTGCACCGGCTGGACCCGATGTCCCGCGTCCCCGGCAACACCACCGTGTACGGGGCGTGGGAACGCTTCGTGCGCGGGGAGGACGACATCCGCGGCGTGCGGCCGGAAGTGGCGATCTCCTGGCACCGCTGCCGCGACCAGTACCGCGTCGATCCCGGCCTCACCAAGGCCCCGATCGCCGTGGCGGAGGTCGACCACACGCTCGAACACGACGTCGTGTTCGCCGAACTGGGGTTCCGCGCGGCATCGGTGGCGCACGAGGTCAGCAGCGGCGGCGGCGTGGTGACCGTCGCCGACGCCACGGGCCGGATCCTGGCCGAGTGGGGCGATCCGGCCACCCGCGAGATCGCCGCCGAAGCCAACCTGTCGACCTGGTTCTGCTGGTCGGAGCAGGCCACGGGCACCAACGGCATGGGAACCGCGCTGGAGTCGCACGCGCCGGTCGTGGTGCGCGGGGCCGAGCACTGGTGCCAGGCCTTCCACGACTGGACCTGCGCGGGCGTGGCGGTGCGGGACGTGGTGACGCGCGAACCGATCGCGGTGCTCAACATCTCCTGCTGGCGCAGCGAACCACCCACCTCGGCAGGCGCCTGGCTGAGCAACGCGGCCACCCGCACGCAGCGCACGCTCGTGCAGCGCGCCAAGGACGGCAGCGCTGAGCTGATCGCGGCCTTTCAGCACGCCCGTTCTCGCTCGGGCGTGCCGCTGGCCGCGCTGGACCCGGCGGGACGCGTCGTGATCGCCGACGACACCGCCGGCGTGCTGCTCGGCGTGCCGAGCTCGACGCCCGCGACGGATCCGGCGGTGCGGTGGAACCCGAGGCTGCCCGAAGTGATCAAGGCCGCCCGCTACGCCGTCAAGCAGGCGTCCCGCGACCCCGACTGGATCGGCACGACGCAGGTCCACACCCACCTCAGCGATGAACCCAGCTCGGTGAGCATTCGGCCGGTGTTCCTGTCCGGGCACCTGGTCGGCAACCTGTTCGCCTTCGGCGTCGCCGAAGGCGAGCAGCTGCCGCGCGTCGAAGGCGGTGCGAACCACCGCGGCAGGACGGACCGGATCGTGGCGACGCGGGAGAACCGGATGGTGCTGCTGAGGCTGTCCGAGGTCGCCTTCGCCGAGTCGGAGGGCAACGACGTCTGGCTGTCCACCGACCAGGGACGGTTGCGCGCCGCCTCCGGCAGCCTCGACAAGCTCGAAGCCGAGCAGGGCGATGCCGGATTCCTGCGAGTGCACCGCCGGTACGTGGTCAACGTGGGACGCGTCCGCGAGGTCGAACGCCGGTGCAAGGGCGAACTGCTTCTGGTGATGGACACCGGCGCGGACGCGATGGTGCCGGTCTCCCGGCGCAACGCCCCTGCCGTGCGGCGGGCGCTGGACATCTGAGGTCCCCGGGAGGGAGGTGCGCGATGCCGGAGAACCCCGATGCGGTGGCGGTCACGCGGAACTACGACCAGAGCGTGCGACGGCGCGTCGAGCGCGTCCGCAACCACCCGGCGGCGGGCGGGGACAACCGCGACTGGTGGCCGCACCGGCTCGACCTGCGGATCCTGGCCAAGCACCACCCCGCGGCCAACCCGTTAGGTCCGGACTTCGACTACCCGGCCGAGTTCGCGAAGCTCGACCTCGACGCCGTGGCCCGCGACATCGACGAGGTCCTGACGACCTCGCAGGACTGGTGGCCGGCCGATTTCGGCCACTACGGCCCGCTGGTGCTGCGCATGGCCTGGCACAGCGCCGGCACCTACCGCATCAGCGACGGCCGAGGCGGCGCCAGCACGGGCATGCAGCGCTTCGCACCGACCAACAGCTGGCCCGACAACCGCAACCTCGACAAGGCACGCCGCCTGCTGTGGCCGGTCAAGCAGAAGTACGGCCGCAACATCTCCTGGGCCGACCTCATGGTCTTCGCCGGCAACCGCGCTCTGGAATCCATGGGCTTCACCACGCTCGGCTTCGCCGGAGGCCGCGAGGACGTGTGGGAATCCGAAGCCGACGTCTACTGGGGCCCGGAGCGCACCTGGCTCGCCGACGAGCGCCACACCGGCGTCCGCGACCTCCAGCAACCGCTCGCGGCGGACGAGATGGGCCTGATCTACGTCGACCCGCAGGGACCCGCGACGCTGCCCGACCCCATCGCCGCGGGCAAGGCCATCCGCACGACGTTCGGGCGGATGGCGATGAACGACGAGGAGACTGTCGCGCTCATCGTCGGCGGGCACACCTTCGGCAAGTCCCACGGCGCCGCCGATCCGGCCCGGCACCTGGGCCCTGAGCCGGAAGGCGCGGGGCTGGAGGAACAGGGGCTGGGCTGGCGGAGCGGCCACGGCACCGGTACGGGTGCGGATGCCATCTCCAGCGGCCTGGAGGGGATCTGGACCCCGACGCCCACCCGGTGGGACAACTCGTTCCTGGAGACGTTGTTCGCCTACGAGTGGGAGGTCGTGCTCAGCCCGGCCGGGCTGTGGCAGTGGGTGCCCCGCGAGGGCCACGGGCGCGGAACCGTTCCCGACCCCCACGACCCGTCGACGAGCCGCACGCCCACGATGCTGACCACCGACCTGGCGCTGCAGGAAGACCCCGCCTACGAGAAGATCGCACGCCGCTTCCTCGCCAGGCCCGACGAGCTGGCCGACGCCTTCGCGCACGCCTGGTTCAAGCTCACCCACATCGACATGGGACCCCGGCAGCGCTACCTCGGACCGCTGGTCCCGCAGGAGTGGTTGATCTGGCAGGACCCCGTGCCCGAAGCCGACCACGACCCCGTCGACTCCGACGACATCGCCCAGCTCAGGTCCCGGATCCTCGACCTCGGGATTCCCGTGCCGCAGCTGGTGTTCACCGCCTGGGCGTCGGCCTCAACCTACCGCGACAGCGACAAGCGGGGTGGCTCGAACGGGGCTCGCCTCCGGCTGGCGCCGCAACGCGACTGGCAGGTCAACGATCCCGGCACCACGGGGCCCGTGATCGCCGCTCTGGAGGCGGTCCAGGAGCGCTTCAACACCGAACAAAACGCTGGGAAACGGGTTTCGCTGGCCGACCTCATCGTTCTCGCGGGCTGCGCGGCCATCGAACACGCAGCCGACGGCGTCCGCGTGCCCTTCACGCCAGGGCGCACCGACGCCGCCCAGGAGTGGACCGACGTCGACTCCTTCGCCGCGCTCGAACCCTCCGCCGACGGCTTCCGCAACTACACCGGCCCGCACGCCCCGCTGCCCGCCGAGCACCTCCTCGTCGACCGCGCCAACCAGCTCACGCTCAGCGCGCCCGAGATGACCGCGCTCATCGGCGGACTCCGCGCCCTCAACGCCAACCACCACCGGTCATCGCTCGGCGTCCTCACCACCCGCCCCGGGAAGCTCAGCAACGACTTCTTCACCAACCTCCTCGACATGAGCACCGAATGGGCTCCTGAATCAGGCACTTTCGAGGGAAAGGACCGGGCGAACGGTCGCGTTCGGTGGACTGCGAGCCGAGTGGACCTCACCTTCGGGTCGAATTCCGAGCTGCGCGCGATCGCCGAGGTCTACGCCAGTGATGAAGCGAAGTTCGTGCACGACTTCACCCGCGCCTGGGACAAGGTCATGAACCTCGGCAGGTTCGGTGTCTGAGCGGTAGTTCCGGCCTTGCGAGCGGTACGGGCGCCCGGTCCGGCGGTCTCCGGTTTTGGCCACCCAGCACCCGGCGTAATGTCCGATTCGGTACGGGGAAATTGGTTCGACCCACTGCTGTTCTCCCCAGCACACCTGACTTTTTCGAACTGCGTTCACGAATTCGGTTCGCAGCACATCATCTTCGGGCGCGTTCGGGAGACGGATTCACGAGGAGGTGAGGTCCGATGACGACAGCGAAGGAACGCACCGACATGCTCAACGCGGTCGGCCTGGACGTCCAGAACGGGGCGACGATCGGCCGGGTGCTCGGCACCGGGAACATCGAACAGGCCACCGAACGGGCCGACGGCACGATGGAGGCCACGGTTCGCATCGAACCGGACGAGATCGCTTGGGATCCTTCGATCCTGATCCTCCCGCACGGCGGCGACCTCGAACTGACGCTCATCAACGACGACATGAACACCCACTGCGCGCTGCTGCCCAGCAACGGCGACCGCAAGTTCATCTGGCTGGTCAACCACTCCAAGGGCGTGGCCAAGCTCAACCTGGACGGACCCGGCTACTACTGGTTCAGCTCCCCCACCGGCAACGACGAGGGCCGCGGCCTCACCGGCGCCATCGTCGTGCTCGGCGAGGTGCCACCGGAAGCCCGTCTCGACCGCCCCGACCAGCCGCGCCCGTGAGGAGGATCGACCATGACCGTGGAATACGTGGACGCCGGTGAGGCGATCAACCAGGGGTGGCTGACCACAGAGCCCCGGAACGCACCCGACGTCGCCATGAGCGTCGACTACGACCGGCTGCTCGACGCACGTTCCGAATCGCACAACTGGCTCACCTACTACGGCGCTTACGACGGGCAGCGCTACAGCCTGCTCGACGAGATCAACACCGAGAACGTCAAGAGCATCGGCCCCACCTGGATCTTCCAGGCGAGCACCGAAGGCATGATCGCGGGGGCTTCCACCTACGCGTTCGAGGCCACGCCGGTGGTCGTCGACGGGGTCATGTACGTCTCCGGCTGGGACGGCTGGGTGTGGGCTCTCGACGCCAAGACGGGCGCGCACCTGTGGCGCTACAAGCACGCCGTGCCCTACGACGTGTCGCTGTGCTGCGGGAACGTCAACCGCGGTGTCGCGGTGGCCAAGGGCAAGGTCTTCACCGTGACGCCCAACGCGCACCTTCTCGCGCTCGACGCGGTGACGGGCGATCGCGTCTGGGACAAGACGGTCGGCGACGTGCGGGCCGGGGAGAGCGCGACGATCGCTCCGCTGATCGTCAAGGACATGGTCATCGTCGGAAGCTCGGGCGGCGAGTTCGGCGTGCGCGGTCACATGGACGCCTTCGACCTGGAGTCCGGCGAGCACCGCTGGCGCTGCTACACGGTCCCCAAGCCGGGTGAGCCGGGTTCTGAGACCTGGCCCGCCGACGGCGAGGCGTGGGCGCGCGGCGGCGCGAACCCGTGGGTCACCGCGACCTTCGACCCGGATACCAACCTGCTGTACGCGGGCACGGGCAATCCGGCTCCGGACTTCGACGGCGCGGTCCGCGAGGGCGACAACCTCTTCACCGACAGCATCATCGCGGTGGACGTGGACTCCGGCCAGATCCAGTGGCACTACCAGTGCACCCCGCACGACGTGTGGGACTACGACAGCACCATGGAGAACATCCTGTTCGACCAGGACGGGCGCAAGATGCTCGGCCACTTCGACAAGAACGGGTACTTCTTCGTGCTCGACCGCACCAACGGCGAGCTGATCTCGGTCACGCCCTACGTGGACCGGATCGACTGGGGCACCATCACCCGCGACGGCAAGGTGACGCCCAGGAAGTACCCGGACGCCGAAGGCGAACCGGTCCACTTCTACCCCGGCCCGGCCGGTGCGAAGGAGTGGACGCACGCCGCCTACAGCCCGCGCACCGAGCTGTTCTACGTCCCGGTGCAGGACGTCGGGGCCACCGCCACGCGACGTCGCCGCGAGTTCCGCGAGGGAATCCCCTACTGGGGCGCGGGAGTTCAGGTCGATGCCGACGACATGCGCGGCTCCATCAGCGCTTTCGACTCCAAGGGCGAGGAGAGGTGGCGCTGGCGCAACAGCCTGCCGATGTGCTCCTCGGTGCTGACCACCGCCGGAGACCTGGTCTTCGCCGGCACGCCCTCGGGTGAGTTCGTCGCTCTGGACGCCCGCAACGGCGAGAAGCTGTGGGAGTTCCAGTGCGGTAGCGGCCACCACGGCAGCCCCATGACCTACTCGGTCGACGGCAAGCAGTACGTCGCCGTACCGGTCGGCTGGGGCGGCTGGATCGAGGGCTTCCTCCCGGGAATGCTCGGCGCGGGCCACGGCAGCGCCCTCATCGTCTTCGCGCTGCCGGACATCCCGGCCATGCGCTAGACGATCCCGACTCGGCCCCGGGAGTGGGAGTTTCCTCGGAAACCTCCACCCCGGGGCCGAGTCGTGCCATGCTCGCCGGACCCGGGTCGAGGAGGAGCAGGTGCCGATCGCGCAGCGCAGCGGAATGAAGATCGCCTACGAGGTCGTCGGTGACGGGCCACCGCTGGTGCTGCACCCGGGCATGTTCCAGACCGGCGCGCAGTGGACCGAGGCCGGTTACACCGCGGTTCTCGCGACCACCCACACGGTGATCACGGTCGATCCGCTCGGGCTCGGAGCGAGCTCCGCCCCGGTGACGACCGCCGACTACTCGCTGGCCCGCCGCGCGGAGTCCGTCACGGCCGTCCTCGACGACCTCGGCCTGGACGAGGCCGCGTTCTGGGGCTACTCGCTCGGCGCCCTGACCGGCTACGCCGTCGCGGCGCACGCACCGGAGCGGCTCACCCGCCTCATCGCCGGCGCGTTCGACCCGATCGACGGCTTCCGCTCGGCGGTCGAGGCGATGCTCGACGCCCTGGAGCTCCCCGCCGACACCGATCCCTGGCCGCTGATGCAGCAGGGCGCGCGCACCAACCCCGCCTACGCGGCCGTCATCGACGCCGTCGGTCCCGAGGCGCTGCGGGCGAACTACGAGGCCTTCCGCCACGAACCGGGCGTGCACGCATCACTGGAACGCAGCCCCGTCCCGCTGCTGATGTACGCGGGCGCGGCCGATCCCTGGCACGACCCCATGCGCGCCTTCGCGACCCGGACCGGGACGCCGTTCGCCTCCATCCCGGACGCCGACCACGTCCAAACCTGGCGCAGCACCGCGGAGGTCCTGACCCACGCCCACCCGTTCCTCACCCGCGGTCAGTTCTGGTCCGAATCGAACGGGCAGAACTGACCTCACGGAAGCTCGCCGGGGGCGACCGCCTGACCCGTGCGCGGGGAGATCGCTCCCGGGCAGAGCCCCTTGCCCGCCAGGACCTCCGCGATCCTGGGGATCGCTTCGAGGGTGTTGGGCGCCCAGTCGTGCATGAGGATGACCTGGCCGTCGGTGAGGCGGGCGTTGGCCTCCACGATCTGATCGACCGTGGCGTTGTTCCAGTCCAGGGAGTCGACGTCCCAGATGATCTCGGTGAGGCCGTGGGACGCGGCGACCTCGCGCAGGGTCTCGTTGGTCTCCCCGTAGGGCGGGCGGAACAGGTTCGGGGTCCCGCCACCCGCGCCGGCGATGGCCGTTTGGGTGCGTGAGATCTCATCGTCCATTTCGGACCGGGTCAGCTGCGTCATGTGCGGGTGGCCGTAGCTGTGGTTGCCGACCCACATCCCCGCGTCGACCTGCGCCTTCACCAGCGCGGGGTGGGCGTCCGCGCCGTCGCCGCGGTTGAACATCGTTGCGCGCAAGCCGTTCTGCCGCAGGGCGTTCAGCAGTTCCGCGGTGGTGTCGCCGGGCCCGTCGTCGAAGGTGAGCCCGACGTAACCCGAGCACGCGGGCTGAGCGGAGGCCGTCGCAGGGGCCACCAGAACCGCCGCCACCAGGACCGCACCGGCGACGCAGCCGCGCGCCCTCGTTCTCGCTGACATGCCCACCGCATCCTCTCGACCGCGCTGACGGGAGATCCGACCGACCGGACCGAGTATGCGGTGGCGTCGCGGCATGGTCAAACACTTGTTTTCGAAACAGTTTCGGCCCTGGAACCGTGAAACGCCTCGCTTCCACGGCGTTCTCACGTTGAAGCGCAACCACTTCGAGCGGAGCCGGCCGAAGGAGGACAACCGTACGGCGTAAGGATCGGCTCAATTTCCGAAACTTTCTCATCCGGAAGGAGTCGAGAAGTACCTCTTGTGATGATTCGCCCGGATCGCTACCGTCCCTAAAACTTACACCGTTAGTTATCTGGGTCACAGACGCCTCAACTCCCCCGGAGGTCGACCGAATGGCCGCCACCGCGACGAGTGCGCGACGAGTAGCGCTCGCCAGCCTCATCGGTACCACCATCGAGTGGTACGACTTCTTCATCTACGGCACCGCCGCAGCGCTGGTGTTCAACCAGCTGTTCTTCCCGAAGTTCGACCCCGTCGTGGGCACCGTCGCCGCCTTCGCGACCTTCGCCGTCGGCTTCCTCGCCCGCCCCATCGGCGGCGTGCTGTTCGCGCACTACGGCGACAAGCTCGGGCGCAAGCCCATGCTCATCGGCTCGCTGATGCTGATGGGCGTCGCGACGCTGCTGATGGGGCTGCTGCCGACCTACGCCACGATCGGCGTGTGGGCCCCGATCCTGCTGACGCTGCTGCGCTTCGCCCAGGGCATCGGTGTCGGCGGCGAGTGGGGCGGAGCCGCGCTCATGGCCGTCGAGCACGCGCCCAAGGGCAAGCGCGGCTTCTACGGGAGCTGGCCGCAGGTGGGCGTGCCGGCCGGCCTGCTGCTGGGCAACCTGACGTTCACGGCGCTGTCGGCGAACATGTCCGAGGAGACCTTCCTCGCGTGGGGCTGGCGGGTCCCGTTCCTGTGCAGCGCAGCGCTGATCGTCGTCGGATTCGCCATCCGCCTCAAGATCAGCGAGAGCCCGGTGTTCCAGCAGGCCGTGCAGCGCGACGAGAAGGAGCGCGCCCAGCGGATGCCGGTGATCGAGGTGCTGCGCGAGCACCCGAAGACGATCCTGCTCGCCGCCGGGTCCTTCCTCGCCACCAACGCCACGTTCTACGTCGGCACCACCTGGATCGTCTCCTACACCACCAAGACCCTCGACTACGAGCGCACCACGATCCTGAGCGCGAACGCGTTGCTGGCGGCCGTCGACATCCCGCTGATGATGGCGTTCGGCCTGCTCTCGGACCGCATGGGTCGGCGCGGCATGTCGCTGGGCGGGATGCTGGCGCTCGCCCTGTTCGCGGTGCCCTGGATCATGCTGGTCGACAGCGGTTCGATCGGCCTGTTCCTGCTGGCCGGGCTCGTCGTGCAGGCCTGCCGCACCGCCGTCTACGGGCCGCAGTCGGCGTTCTTCTCGGAGCTGTTCAGCACCCGGCTCCGCTACAGCGGCGCCTCGCTGGCCTACCAGATCGCGGCGATCCTCGGCGGCGGCATCGCCCCGATGATCTGCACCGCGCTGTTCGCGGCGACGGGGAGCTCGCTGTCCATCGCCGGGTACGTCGTCGTGCTCTGCCTGATCTCGTTCGCCTCGACCTACCTGCTGGCCGAGACCTACAAGCGGGATCTCAGCGACGCACCGACCCCGACGAAGCTCTGAGCGCACTTCCTTGCCAGGCACACGGTGATCCTCGATGATCCGCAGGAGCCCGAACCCCACCTCAGGCCGAAGGGGACCACCGTGTCCGAGGACGTCGTCGAACTCATCCTGGCCGATCACCGCCGCTTCGAAGACCTGCTGCGCACCCTGCGCAGCTCCGCGGGAGACCGCAGGTCCGCGCTCGGCGAGATCGCCGCACTCCTAGTCGCGCACGCCGAGGCCGAGGAATCCGAGGTGTACCCGGTGCTGCGCAAGCTCTCCGCCGAGGACGCCGAGGACGTCGACCACGGGGCCGAGGAGCACGCGGAGGGCCACGAAGCGCTCCTGGCGCTCATGGAGTGCGACGAACCGGGGTCCGAGGAGTGGGACTCCCGGCTGGAGGAGCTCAGCAAGTCGTTGACCCACCACCTCGACGAGGAGGAGCGCACCGTCCTCAACGACGCGCGGGCGCAGGTCGACGCGGACCACCTCGCCGAGCTCGGCGAGGCGTTCACGGCCAAGCGCCGCGAACTCATCGACGCCGACTGCGGACGCATCGACAACGTCCGCGCCCTCGT
Source organism: Saccharopolyspora terrae (assembly GCF_004348435.1). Lineage (NCBI taxonomy): Bacteria > Bacillati > Actinomycetota > Actinomycetes > Pseudonocardiales > Pseudonocardiaceae > Saccharopolyspora > Saccharopolyspora terrae. The sequence continues at coordinate 9,939 of NZ_SMKS01000005.1, forward strand.
CCGCAGCAAGGGACCATCAGAGCACCAGCACTGAAACCACGCGCGCCAACGGGTTCCGGCAGCTCACCCAGCTGCCGGAACCCCCGCACCGATCGCCTGAGCGGCGCACGTCGCGTCCGAGGACTGGGGCCGGGGGCGACCGCCTACCGGCGGCGGCAGGGGGACGGCGCTCGCATGGTGACGGCCTGATCAGCGCTGGTAGCTGTCCTCGTCGAGGCCGCTGAGGGTGGGGTCGTAGGCGACTTCCCCGACCTCGTACATCGAGGTCATCCAGTGGTAGAAGTTGTCGCCCCGCTCCCGGAGCAGGTCGTAGAGTCGGCGCATCAGACCGGCTCGGACCTCCGCCATCTCCGGGTGCGGGTAGCGGTTGATGAGCTCGTCCGGGTCGGCTTCGAGGTCGTAGAGCTCGTTGACCGAGTCCGGGTTGACCACGAGCTTGTACCGGTCGGTGCGCAGCATCCGCTGCGGGTACGGGAAGTGGTGCCCGTGGAACTCGCAGACGATCTCCTCGGGCCACTCCACACCGTCCTCATCGGACACCAGCGGGAGCAGGCTGCGCGAATCCACGGCGGGTTCCGGGTCGATGCCGGCCAGTTCGAGGATCGTGGCGGTGCAGTCCAGCAGGCTGACGAACTCCGACCGCACCACTCCCCCGGGCTCGCCGGGCACGCGCACGATGCCCGGCGTCCGGTAGATGTCCTCGTACATCGCCGGTCCCTTGTCGTGCAGCCGGTGGGAACCGGTGAACTCGCCGTGGTCGCAGGTGAAGAACACCGCCGTGTCGTCAGCCAGGCCCAGGCGGCGCATCGCGCCGAGGACCCGGCCGATCTCGTGATCGATGAGCGCCACGTACCCCCAGTACACGGCGATCAACTTGCGCGTGGTCTCCAGCGGCATCGTGTCGAACGTCCAGTGCGCGCTGTAGTTCTGCTGGACCGGGGGTTTGCCGTGGAAGGTCTCGGCGACCGAACGCGGCAGCGGCACCTCCTGAGGGTCGAACATGTCGAAGTACTCGTCGGGGATGATGTAGGGCAGGTGCGGGCCGAAGAAGCTCAGCTCCAGGAAGAACGGCTTGTCGTGCTCGCGCGCGTCGGCGGCGTAGCGCTCCATCATCTCGATGGCGCGGGTCGCCAAGTAGTGCTCGAAGGTCGCCTCCACCGGCTGGTGCAGCCTCGCCGCCAGCAGGTTGCCCGGACCGCCGTTGGGCAGGGTGCCGCGGATGCGGTCGCTGATCTCGTACGGCGGGAGGTCGTTGTCGGCGAGGTAGGTCAGGTAGTCGGGGTGGTCGACCGGGTTGTGCCAGCCCGGGAGGTCCGGACCGTCGAAACCGAAGTCACCGGCGGACTTCTGGGTCCCGACGTGCCACTTGCCGATCAGCCCGCAGTTGTAGCCGCGGGCGCGCAACGCCTCCGAGAACGTGAACTGCCCCTCGGGCAGGTCCTCGATGTAGCCGACGTTGCGCTCGTAGTTGGCCAGCAGCTTGTGCCGGAACGGCGCCTGCCCGGTGAGCAGACTGGCGCGCGCGGGCGTGCAGATGGCGGTCGGGGTGTACCAGCGGTCGAAGCGGGTCCCGGTGGCGGCCAGCTCGTCGAGGTTCGGCGTCGCTGCCATCGGGTTGCCGTAGGCGCCGAGGGTGTCGGTCCGGTGCTGGTCGGTCATCAGGAACAGGACGTTGCGCTGGTTCACGGTTGGCCCGCCGAGGTGAAGAGGTCGCCGGTGTAGTAGTTCTCGGGTCCGGTGCTCCGCTCGAGCTGGCCGGTCCCGGCGAAGTAGGAGTCCATCGTGGACAGCCAGTTCCGCACGGTGCCGTCGGCCGTCAAGCGGTCCAACTCCTCGGCACCGAGCACCTGCACGTTGGCTGCGTCGGCGCGCACCTGCGCCGGGTCCTTCTCGAGCAGCTCAGCGGTCAGCTCGACGGTGCGCTCGGCGTTGGCCGAGCGGTATTGCATGGCCTCGCGCAGCACCGCCAGCACGCGCCGGGCCTTGTCCTGCTGACCGGTGACGACGTCGTTGCCCGCGACGAAGACGGTCGGAAACTCCATCTCCCCGCGGAAGTCGGAGTTCTTGGCCAGCTCGACCAGCCCCGGGACCTGCTTGCGGATCGTGTCGATCGCCGGGTACCAGAACCCGGCCGCGTCGATGCGCTTGGCGGAGAAGGCGGAGACGATCGTCGAGGCGTCCATCGGCACGACCTTGACGTCGTTCTTGGTCATGCCCGCCCGGCGCAGGGCGAGGTCGAGGATCATCTCCCCGGAGGTGCCCTGCGGCACCCCGACCGTCTTGCCCCGCAGGTCGGCCATGCTGCCGGTGCCGGGCTGGGCGATGACGCGGTCGGCGTTGCCGAGGGTGTTCAGCGCGACGACCTTGGCCTGACCGGAGGCGGGCAACCACATCGCGCCCGGCCCGATGTAGCCGAAGTCCAGGTCACCGCTGCCCAGCGCCTGGATCTGCAGCGGCCCGTTGGTGAACACGCTGGCCGTGGCGTCGAGACCGTGCTTCTCCCAGAGCTTCTGGTCCTCGGCGACCGCGAGGAGGCTGGCACCGTTGTAGTCGCCGATGTAGCCGAACCGGACCTCGTTGGACGCCTCCGAACCGCCACCGCACCCGGTGAGCGCCACGACGAGTCCGGCGAGCGCGCCGGCGAGCCATCTCTTCCTGCTGGTCATGGCGTCCTCTCAGTCCCGCGCCGGGAGGGCGCGGTCGTTGTCCTGGTGGTAGACGGAGTTCCAGACCCGGTTGCGCAGCGCGGTGAACTCCGCGCTCAGCCGGACCTCCTCGGTGCGCGGATGGGGCAGGTCGACCTCGACGGCGTCGTAGATGCGGCCCGGCCGGGAGGCCATCACGATCACCCGGTCGGCCAGGTACACGGCCTCGTCGACGTCGTGGGTGATGAACAGGACCGTTCGCCGCTCCTGGTCCCACGCGCTGAGCAGCTGGTCCTGGAGCTTGACCCTGGTCAGCGCGTCGAGTGCCCCGAAGGGCTCGTCCATCAGCAGGATCGCGGGGTTCACGGCGTAGGCGCGGGCGATGGCGCAGCGCTGGCGCATCCCGCCTGAGAGGGCCTTGGGCAGCACGTCGGCGAAGTAGGTCAGCCCGACGACGTCGATGAAGTGCTCCGCGCGCGCCCGCCGCTCCTCCCGGGGCACGCCCGCGATCTTGAGGCCGAACTCGACGTTGCCGCGCACGGTCAGCCACGGGAACAGCGCGTACTGCTGGAAGATCACCCCGCGGTCCGGGCCTGGGCCGGAGACCGGGACGCCGTCGACGAGGGCGCGTCCCGCGGTCGGTTCCTCCAGCCCGGCGAGGATGTTGAGCAGGGTGCTCTTGCCGCATCCGGAAGGGCCGACGACGGTGACGAACTCGTTGTCGGCGATCTCCAGGGACACGTCGTCGAGCGCGACGAGCCGATCGCGGCCGAGGTCGAAGGACTTGGTGACGCCGTCCAGGGCGATCTTGGGGTTCACCGCTGCTCCTGCCATCCGGTCAGCTTGCGTTCGGCGAGCAGCAGCAGCCGGTCCATGGCCAGGCCCAGGACGCCGATGGTGATGAGGCTGACGAAGATCGTCGGTAGGTCGTAGTACAGCTGGGCGTTCTGCATCCGGAAGCCGAGACCCTCTTGCGCGGCGATGAGTTCGGCCGCGACCACCGTCGCCCACGCCGAGCCGAGGCCGACGCGCATGCCGACGAGGATGAACGGCGCCGACGCCGGCACCACGACGCGGCCGAAGATCGTCGCGTCGCCGGCCCCCAGCACCCGCGCGGCGTTGATCAGCGTCGGATCGACCGTGACCACTCCCTGCAGCGTCGAGATGACGCAGGCGAGGAACGCGGCCAAGAAGATCACGAAGATCTTCGGGACCTCGCCGATGCCCATCAGCACGATCGCCAGCGGGATGATGGCCAGCGGCGGGATGGTGCGGAAGAACTGCACCCACGGCTCGGCCAGCGCGCGCACCGGCCCGTACCAGCCCATCAGGAAGCCCATCACGACCGCCAGCGCGGTGCCCAGCGCGAACCCGGCCAGCACCCGCCCGAGGCTGGCCGCGGTGTCGTCCAGCAGCGTTCCGTCGCCGGCCATCTCGACCGCCCTGGCCGCGACCTCGGGCGGTGCCGGGATCTTGATGCCCAGCGCCGCCAGCGCCCACCACACCCCGATGCCGAGCAGGATCGAGGCGGCGTTGAGCACCAGCGGTGCGCTGCGCCGGCGCGGCGCGGGCCCCGGATCGGCCTTCGGCGCGGCGTCGCGCTCGCTGAGAACTGCCATGGTCGGGGGCTCCTTCAGGCCGGAAGAGCGCGGATCGGCGCCGGTTCCGGGTAGTCGGCGAGCAGGGGTGAGCTGCGGAAGAGCGCGGCCAGCGCCCCGGTGGCGCCGTCGTCGTCGGCGAGCCGCGCGCAGCGGAAGGCCGGTTTCGCGGCGACCCACGGGAACAGCTCGGCGCCGACGGTGTCGCTGGTCTGCTCGACGATCACCGGTGCCAGCCGGGCGATGTCGCCGCCGATCACGACCTCGGCCGGGTTGAACACCATCGCCACCACGCCCACGGCCCGCCCCAGCGCGCGCGCCGCGTCGCGCAGCACCTGCTCGACGACGGGATCGGTGGAGCTCGCCAGCTCGTCGAGGGAACCGACGTCGGCGCCGCGCTGCTCGCACGCCGCCAGCATCGCCGGGACCGAGGCGACCGTTTCCAGGCAGCCGTCCTTGCCGCAGCGGCAGCGGGCCCCACCCGGGACGACGGTGACGTGGCCGAGTTCGCCCGCCAGGCCGGTGGCGCCGGGCACGAGCCGCCCGCCGATCACCAACGCTCCGCCGACGCCGTCGGACAACCGCACGTAGAGCACGTTCTCGGCGCTGGCGTCACCTGCGAGCGCTTCGGCCAGCGCCGCGAGGCGGGTGTTGTTGTCCACCATCACCGGAGCCCCGAAGCGCTCGGCGAAGGAGACGTCGACGTCGTCGCGCGCGGCGGCGAAACCCGGGCCGAACGCGCCTTCCGGGGCGTGCGGGGCCGACGAGCGCGGATGCGGACCGGTGACACCGATGCCGATGCCCTGCAAGGCCCGGAAGTGCACGCCCCGCTCGGCGCTGAGGCGGTCGATGAGCTCGAAGGCGGTCTCGATGCGCTCCGGCCACCCCGTGCTGTCGTCGTAGGTCTGACGTCCCGAGGCCACGACCTCGTGGGCGGCGTCGGCGATGGCCACGCGGACCCGGCGGTGCCCGAAGTCCACGCCCAGGAACTGCCCGGAGTTGGGGTCCAGCGCGAGCCGCTCGGCGGGCCGGCCGCTCCCCGCGCGCGACGCCGCATCGGTGTCGACCACCACGACGGCGCCGTGTTGCAGCAGGTCACGGGTGATCTCCGAGATGGTGGTGCGGGACAGGCCCACCGCTCTGGCGATCTCACCGCGGCTCAGCGCACCTCGCTCGCGGAGCGCGCGCAGCACCCGCTCCTGGTGGGTGTGCCGCACCAGCGCATGCGCCTCGCCTGGCAATCGCATGTCGGACATGCTCGAACGACTCCATTTTTCCGGCAAGGGTCCGACAGAATTGTTCTGCGGAGTGGAACTCCCTCCGCTGAGCTGCACGAGTGCCCCCGACCGATGAGTTTTGGCCCGGCGGGGAGTCCACACGAGCAGACGTTCGAGATCAAGGAGAGTTCTTCAGATGCGCACCCTCATCAGCTCGGCTTTCATCTCGCTCGACGGCGTCGTGGAGGCGCCCGGTGGCGAGCCCGGGTACCGCAACTCGGGATGGACGTTCAAGCACGTCGAGTTCCTGCCGGAGGCGTTCGAGATCAAGGGCCGGGAGCAGCAGGAGGCCACCGCGATGCTGCTGGGCCGGGTCAGCTACGAGGCGTTCAGCCCGGTCTGGCCGTCGATGGAGGACTTCGCCGAGTACAAGGACATGCCCAAGTACGTGGTGTCCACCTCGCTCACCGACGACGCGCTGGTCACCGACTGGGGACCGACCACGATCCTGCGTTCGGTCGACGAGGTCGCCGCGCTCAAGGAGACCGAGGGCGGGCCGATCATCATGCACGGCAGCGCGACCCTCAACCGCGCGCTCTCCGACGCCGGGCTCATCGACCGCTACCACCTCCTGGTCTTCCCGCTCCTGCTCGGCGCGGGCAAGCGCCTGTTCAGCAGCTCGGACAAGGACGCCCAGAAGCTCCGGCTCGTCGAGCACGAGGTCTACTCCAACGGGATCCAGAAGAACGTCTTCGACGTCGTGCGCTGAGGACCGGCGGGCTCGGCTCCGGCCGAGCCCGCCGGAGCGTCAGCAGGTCCGGACGTCCTCGGCCAGCACGCGGGCGATGTTGCGCTCCGCGAGGGCCGTGATGGTGACGAACGGGTTGACGCCGGTGCTGCCCGGGATGAGCGAGCCGTCGGTGACGTAGAGGTTGCGGTACCCCTTGACCCGGCCGTAGAGGTCGGTGGCCTCACCCAGGACGAGTCCGCCCAGCGGGTGGTAGGTGAACCGGTTCTCGAAGGCCCTGGTGTCGCCGAACAGGTCGTAGCGGTAGCTGGTGCCGTTGACCGAGTTGATCCGGTCGAACAGCTGCTTGGCCGCGTCGATCGACGGCTGCCCCTGCTCCTCGCGCCACTGCAGGACGGCGCGGTCGGCGCCGGGGTCGTAGCGGAACGAGCCGCGCTCCGGGTTGCGGGTGATCGCCAGGTACAGGCTCGCCCACGTCTCCACACCGGCCGGGACCGGCGCGATCTCGGCGAACACCGGGTTCACCGGGTCTTCCCACGCGTCGATGCCCATCGCCGGCATGCCCGATTCGAGCGGTCCGACGAGGTCCCGCATGTGGTTGGCGCGGCCGAGCATCACGTTGCCGTTGGTGCCCCAGCCCTCGCCGACCGCTTCGCCGAGATCGGGCAGCTTGCCGGTGTCGCGGGCGCGCACCAGCAGTTCGGTCGACCCGAGGCTGCCGGCGCCGAGGAACAGGTAGTCGGTGGTGAGCTGCCGGACGTCGAGCACGTTGCCCAGCTCATCGATCCGGCGCACCGACAGCGCGTAGCTGCCGTCCTGCTGCTGGGCGATGTCGCGGACCTCGCTCAGCGTCTGGATGGTGACGTTGCCGGTGCCCAGGGCGGCGGCGAGGTAGGTCTGGTCCAGCGAGCGCTTGCCGTGGTTGTTGCCGTAGATGACCTCCGACGCCAGCGCCGAGCGCGGCACCAGGCCGTCCTCCTCGCGCCGCATGTAGTCGAAGTCGTAGACGCTGGGCACGAACGTCGTCTTGTACCCCGCCTTCTGCGCGGCGGCGCGGGACACGCGCGCGAACTGGTAGGAGTCGCAGGTCTCGAACCAGTCCTGGTCGATGTGGTTGGTGCCGAGCATCGAGTTGGCCAGCGGGAAGTACCTGCCGTACATCTCGTCGGCGTCGACCTCGGGCAGGATCTCCTCGAAGTACCAGCGCTTCGGGGTCACCGCCATCGCGCCGTTGACCAGCGATCCGCCGCCGACGCCGCGTCCGACGTAGACGGACATGTCGCCGTAGTTGACGCGGTCGAGCACGCCCGCGTAGGGCTCGATGTCGCGGTTGGCGATGTCCAGCCACAGGAACGAGGCCAGCGGCGCTTCGGTGCGGTTCTTGAACCACATCGCCCGCCGGTCCGGGGCGGGCATGTCGGAGAAGATCTTGCCGTCCTCGGCCGGGGTGTTCCACAACCGGCCCATTTCCAGCATCACGGTGGGCACGCCCGCAGCTCCGAGCCGCAGCGCGGTGACCGCGGCGCCGTATCCGGTTCCGATGACCACCGCCGGGGAGTGCTCGGCGGCCTGGGCGGAGTGACGTGTCGAGATGGTGGTCAGCCCGAGAGCTGAGGCGGAACCGAGAGCGGCCATGCCCATGAAGCGGCGGCGGGAGGTCGGAGCGCGCACACCGGCCCTTTCTGTCGTTGACGCATCCTTACAACTGTTGTCAACGATGTAAAGGTCAGGAGGTGACGCCCAACCCCGGGACGAGATGCCGGTGCAGGTAGGCGCGCAGCTTCGAGTTCGAGCGCGATCGCTCGCTCTCGAACTGCACGAGCGACACCAGCCACCGCAGGCAGGTCTCGGCGATCTCCTCCAGGTCGTCCTCCAGCTCCGGCTGGAACTCCAGCAGCGGCAGCAGGAACGAGCGCGACAGCTCCAGAGCGCCCGGGCCGACCGCGTCGCCGTCGAACAGGATCGTGCCGCGCTGCGGGAACGCGATCGGCGCCAGCGCGGGACTGCTGCGGAACTCCGAGCGCGCCGCGACCATGACCTCCACGACGTAGTCGGCGGCCGACGACGCCTCCTCGCGCGCCCGCTCTATCACCCGTGAGATCACCTGGACGGCAGCGGCTTCCAGCGCCTCCGCGGCGAGCTGGTCCAGGGTTCCGAAGTGCGCGTAGATCGTCGGACGGGACAGGCCCGAGAGCCGGGCGACCGAGCTGATCGAAAGGCCCTCGTAGCCCGCGGTCGCCATCCGCTGGATCGCCGCGTCGACGATCCTGGTGTGCACATCCATCGGGGTAGTATCCGACGCCCGGATGCTCCGGCAACGCCCGGTCGATCCGGTTCGCCGGTCAGTCCGTCCCCGCAGCCGAAACCGGGGGCGCGACCACCCCGGGACGCCATCCCGCGAACCGGAGACCGCCTGGGCCCTGCGCACCGGTGTTGACCACCAGCCCGCCGTCGAAACCCAGCCCGACGAGGGTGATGTCGCCGTTGGGCTCGACGATCGCGGCGGGGTGATCGGTGACCGATCCGCCCACGTCGACCCATCCAGCTCCGGCCCGATCCGCGACGTGGACGTTCCCCGCACCGTCACGAGCGACCCGGACCAGTTCCGCGACGCCGTGCGGGCCCGGTCCGGCCGCGACCGGATCACCGATCCCACCGGTGCCGGGCGACGTCACCGGCCCGTCCCGCCAGCCCTGCGGGGTCAACGTCCGCTCGACCAGCTCGCCGCCTCGATCGGTGCGCACGAGCAGCCGGATCAGCCCGTCGCGAGCGCGCTCGGTCACCGGAGCGCCCGCCGGCCGGGCCGGGCCGATCGGCACCGCTTCGGCACGCGCGTCTCCGGTGCGCGGGACCTCCCAGTGCAGCACCTGTTCACGCGTGGTGGCGAACACGTGCACCACGCCGCCACCGCCGGGGACGATCGAGACGCCGTCCTGGACGTCGGTGCCACCGAGATCGGACCAGGGTTGCCACCTCTGGCTCGCCGGCGAGAGCTCCCTGCGGATGCTGACCCCACCGGCGGCGTTCTTGACCGCCAGCACGATCCGACCATCGGAGTCAACGGTGGTGGCGGGAAGACCGTTCTGGACCGGATCGGCCGCGCCGGGGGCGTCCACCACTTCCCAACGCCGGGGCCAGATGCCCGACCTCTCCTGCCGCAGGACCAGGATTCGCGCGCCGTCCTCGCTCTGGGCCACCAGCACCGGCTGCTCCCGCCCCTCTCCCAGCAACGTGACGTGCGGGCGGAGCGGTTCCGGCAGCGGCATCAGCTCGGGGCCGTTCCAGACGCCCTGCGGAGTGCGCGTCCAGCGCGCGAGGCCGTGCGCTCGCACCGAGAACGCCCGCACCACACCATCTTCGCTCCGGGCTGCCCACCGCCCTCCTCGCGGCCACCGGTAGGCGCTGTTGTCGCTCCAGCTCCGGTAGATGCCACCCTTGGCGAGCACGTCGTGAACCGCGTACGCGGCGAACGCCTCGCGGGTCGTGCCCTTGTCCTCATCGGACAGCGCCGAGGGGGTGTCGGCCACGTTGTAGTCGCGGTAGGTCAGCACCATCGGCGAGAAGGCGCGCGGCCGGTGCGCGGCGAGCGCCTCCTTCGCCAGCGCAGCGCCGGCGACGTGATCCGGGTGGTTGTGCGCCCCGACCCAGTTGGACTGGTAGCGCCTGTCGGGCTGGTCGTCCTGCAGGCGTACCACGGTGGGCTGGAACGCGTCCAGCAGCGCGGTGATGGACTCGACCACCGCACGCCGGTCGAACAGCTGCGGGTGCGGCACGGCGGCACCCGCCGGAACCGTCGTGGTGACGGTGAGCGCGGGATCGTGCCGCAGCCTGGACAACGCGTGTCGCCCCTGCTGCGGGTTGGCGTCTTCGGGCAGGTTCAGGAAGACCAGCCTGACGTCGGGATCGGCGCGCAGCGTGTCGACCTCGGCCAGGCGCCCGTGCCCCACCGGCATCGTGCCGCGCAGCCACTCGTTGGGCTTGCGGACCATCTGCGCGTAGGCGGCCCGGGTGCCTTCCTGCCTCGCCGCGCTGTAGCCCGCCTGGTCCGGCACGGCCGCTTCGCCCGCGGTGAGGTAGATGCCCGTCGTGGGACGTCCGCTGCGCAGGCCCTCGGCCAGGTCGGGGTTCATGAACAGCAGGTCGTCGTCGGGGTGCGCGGTCACCTGCGCGTGGTGCGCCTGCGGGGGCGGCTCGGGCCGGGCCGGGTCGCGCGGCGGCGGCGCCCCGCAGGTCGCCAGGAGCGCGAGCACCGCCGCGATGCCGAATGCGATCTTCCTGCTCATCGAGGTGCTCCGGCGGACTCCCGGCGACGCGCGGTGGCCTGCTGGATCCCGACGCCCGCGGCGAGCAGCGCGCCGCCCGCCGCGGACGCGAGCCCCAGGCGCATGCTCGGCGGCACCCAGGTGAGTTCCAACCGTCCCGGCCCGGGCGGCCCGGGCGGCAATGCGACTTCCAGCAGGCCGGCGGGCCCGGCGTGAGCGGGAACCTCGGAGCCGTTCCAGGTCGCGGTGTAGCCGGGCCAGGCCATCCTCGCGAAGACCAATCGCCCGGCCCCTCCCCCGGTCCGGCGGACGTCGACCCCTTCGGTGCGCGGCCCGTCGGAGACGTCGGAGACCACTCGCAGGTGCGGCGACGCCCAGCTGAGGTGTCCCGTTCCGGCCGAGGCCGGTTCATCCCGCCGCAGGACGCTGACCCGGGAGTTCCGCTCGACGAGGTGCCATCCCTCCGGCACGACCGGCCGCGAAACGCTCTTGTGCTGGACGACGACCGTGTCCAGCAGCAGGAGGTCCGCGAGCCGGACGTCCGCGCCGGACGGGGGGCGCCACAGCGCGTCGTAGGCCGCCGGGCACGACGATCCGTCGTAGCGCAGGCACAGCACGTCGACGAACTCGCGGAAACCGATCCCGGTGTACGAGCCGAGATGGTCCACATCGGACAGCAGGAAGGAGTTGCCCACGGCCATGTCGCGCCACATCTCCCGGGATTCCTCACCCGGTCCCGGCTCGTTCAGCGCGGTGTCGGCGATCTGCAGCACGCGCCCCTCGTACCGGCCGGCGTAGCTCTCCCGCATCTGCTTCGGAGAACTCGGGAAGTAGTAGTGCAAGTCGGCGCCACCACCGATGAACCACAGGCACTGCGCGCCGAACGTGAGCGCGGTGCCCACCTGCAGCACCGCGACCAGCGGCCTGGTCCCGCGCGCGCGGTAGAGCGCCAGCCCCGCGGTGATCAGCAGTCCGATCAGGAGCGCGATGAGCACCGCACGGCGCAGCGTCACCAGATCCGGACTGCGCTCGGCGGTGAAGTACACCGCCAACAGCAGGAAGACCGCCGTGGCAGTCACACGAGCACGCGGGCGATCCAGCCGGAGCCCGGCTGCCAGCACCACGGCCAGCAGCACGGCCAGGGCGAGGTAGCCGTAGTGGACCACCCGCAGCGGCCAGCGGAACATCCACACCTCGGACGGCCCGAGGACGACCAGCAGGTACACGACCGCGATCACCAAGGGGCCGGCGAGCTCGCGCGAACGCCCGCGCAACACCGACCAGTCGCACCAGAACGCCAGCGGGACCGCGAACCAGCAGAAGTACACCGCGGGCACACCCACATCGGGAACGGCAGGGACGTAGGTCGGCATGCTGAGGTTGAGCAGATCGTCCAGGTGCGGCGCGAGCGCTCCGCTGTTGTCGACGCCGCCCGAGGTGGTGCGCCAGGTCATGTGGGCGGTGCGCACCAGCGGCAGGTACACCAGCGGCACGACCGCCGCGATCGCCGTCGAGACCAGCACGAGCCGGCTGACCGCCGCCCATCGCCGTTGCGATCCGGCCTCGACCAGCAGGGCCGCGAGGACCACGCACGCACCGAGCAGGCCGTAGGGGTTTCCCGCGGTCACCGCGAGCGCCCCGAGCAGGAAGACCCAGAAGGCGTTGCTGCGACCGCGCACCATGCGGCGCGCGACCAGCCAGACGAACGGAACCCACACGAACGCCAGCAGCGCGGCGGGCCACTTCGCGGCGTCGAAGTGCAGCAGCGATCCGGTCAACGGCAGCGCGGTGGCGAGCGCGCTCGCCGACCACCGAGCGGCTCCGTACTCGCGGCACAGCAGGTAGCAGCCCAGCGCGACCGCCGCGAGCGCGACCGTCCGCACGACGATGCCGGCGACCCCCACGTCCGCGGCGAGCGAAACCCCCACCCACACCACGGCGTTGACCGGGTTCCAGATGCCGAACAGCGTTTCGGCGGCGAGGTTCCCGCCCAGCAGCAGGTCCGGATCCAGCACCGGCGGCCAGGTCCCGTTCCGCACCTGGTGGCCCAGGTGGTACCACATGGGCAGGATCTGGGTGGCCGAGTCGTCGGCGAAGTAAAACCACCCAGGCCGCAGGACGGGCAGCTGCGCCAGGGCCGCCACGAGGAGGCACGTGATCAACGGCACCGACACCCGACCGGGATCGCGCGCGGCGTCGGGTTCGTGGGGCTCCGCCTTCTCGGCCGGAGCGACGGCGACGACTTGCGTCACGATGCCCTCCCCATCGGCAACGGCTCATCGGGGCCCGGGTGGAGCAGGCGTTTCCGGGAGGTCAGGATCAGGCGGCTCACCAGGTAGGTGGCCGGGGTGGCCACCAGGCCGCCGAGCACGGTCGCCAGCAACGGGTGGATGCCGACCACTTCGACCAGCAGCCACATCGCGGCGGCGCTGAGCCCGAGGTTGACGCAGTTCGACGCCGGGTACAGCAGGAAGGTCCGCAGCCGCGGCCGGACGCGGAAGGTGTACCGGCAGTTGAGCACGTAGGACACCGACATCGCCGCGATCGTGGCGAGCACGTGCGCGACCAGGTATCCGACCAGCAGCCACGTCGCGAGGTAGACCGAGTAGTGCACGACCGTGTTCACGACCCCCACCACCACGAAGCGCGCGAACCTGCCGGATTCGTTCAGTCCGCGCACTGCTGCCCTCCGTTGCCCGTGCCGGGGTCGGCGACCAGCGGGCCGTCGGAGGGGCGCCGGGGCATGATCACCTTCGGGGCGCTGTCGGAACCCTCTCGAGCAGGCGGCATCACCGAGCCACCGGACTCCTTGATGAAGTAGGGCGGTCGTTTCTTCGATTCGAGGTAGATGCGCCCGACGTACTCGCCGACCACGCCCAGCAGCAGCAGCTGCATCCCGCCGAACCCGGTGATGCCCACCATCAGCGTCGCGTATCCCGGAACACCGGGGAAACCGGCCAGCGCGCAGACGATCACGTACACGGCGTAGACGAAGGCCAGCAGCGTGACCAGGCTGCCCAGGTACACCGCCGCGCGGAGTGGCTTGCTGTTGAACGAGACCACGCCGTCGATCCCGTAGTTGACGAGCTTGCCGAGGCTGAAGCAGGACCGGTCGTACTTGCGGGTGACGTTGCGGTACGGAACGGTCGCGGTCCGGAAGCCCACCCAGGCGAACAGGCCCTTGGAGAACCGGTTGCTCTCCGGCATGGCCAGCATCGCGTCGACCGCCCGGCGGGAGAGCACCCGGAAGTCGCCCACCCCGTCCTCGAGCTGGACGTCCGCGAGCTTGTTCACCCCGATGTAGTACAGCTTCGACAGCAGTGCCCTGACACGCGGTTCCCCGTGCCGGTCGCGGCGCGCGACGACCTGGTCGTGGCCGGAATCGAGCAGCTTGAGCATGTCCGCGATCAGCCACGCCGGGTGCTGCAGATCGGCGTCCATGATCAGGACCCGGTCGCCGGTCGCCTCGCGAATCCCGGCGAGCATGGCCCCCTCCTTGCCGAAGTTGCGGCTCAACGACAGGTACCGGTACCGCGGGTCCAGGCTGCTCAGCCGGCGGGCCTCCTCGAGCGTGCCGTCGGTGCTGCCGTCGTCGACGAGCACGACCTCGTACCGGCCCACGAGCGCGGGAAGCACAGCGTTGAGCTCATCGCGGAGCTCCTTCAAACCGCGCTCCTCGTTGAAGCACGGAATCACCACAGAAAGATCCATATTCGCACTCGCGCAAGATTGAGAAATCACGAAAACGTCGGTTCGAAAAATCGATCAATCGTGCGGCGCGAATAAGACGGTGCGGCAGAGCCGGCAGTACGATCTCACCGAGCAGCTCAGATCCGCGATTCGGATTTCTCGGGAGCCGTTTCCGACCTCGGCCAGGCTGCGCGTTCTGCTCGTGCAGCGGGGGATTCTCCGCGTGCCGGAGCCCGGCATGCTGCACCTCCAAGGGTCATTGCTGCAGGACGGGCGCGAACAGGACGACCCACGTCCAGAAGTTCGCGCTCATCTGCCGAGCCAATCGCGTTGCGGTTTCGCAGAACAGATTCATATTTCGAATTTCGATCAATCGCGATTGACGTTAGATCAGAAGCGTCCAGACCGCACAACCCAGCGCACACGCTCACTCCATGGCGTGGTTTCAGGCGGCCCGCGCCTTCACAGCCGCGACGCTCAACCCCGCTGGGTCGCGGATGTGGCGCGACGTCCGGCGCGGCGACCGAAGTACGACGCTTCGCCGAGCTGGATGCCGGAGGCGTAGCCCTTGCCGTCGATGGCGAGGTTGGAGGCGCAGGCCCCGGCCGCGAACGCACCGCGCACGACCGAGCCGTCCTCGCGCAGCAGTTCGCCGTCGACGGTGACCCGCAGACCTCCGCAGGAGAAACCGGCGTAGAAGCACTTCCCGGGCGTGAGGTCGTAGGCCCCCCAGGGACCCCTGTCGAGCGGAACCAGATATTCAGGAGCTTTGTGGAACTCCGGATCTTCGCCTCGCGCGGCGGCCTCGTTGTAGGCGGCCATGGACTCGGCCAGCGCCCCCGCGGGGATGCCGAGTCCCTGCTCCATCTCCTCGATGGTGTCCCAGCCGTCGATCAGCGGCTGGAACCGGTAGGCGGGCTCGACCATCGTGCCCGAGTCGAGGATCAGGTACGCGACCCGTCCGGGCTGCTCGAAGACGTGGGCGGAGGTGCGGGAGTGGTAGGAGTCCTCGTTGACGAAGCGCTTGCCGAGCTCGTTGACCACGATGCCGCGCAGCGCTTCGCCCGGCGGGTAGAAGGGACCGGTCACGAAGACCTTGTCCAGGTGGTCGGCGACGCCGCCCACGGATTGACCCATGCGGATTCCGAGGCCGTCGTCGTGCGTGTTCCCCAGCGCCATGCCGTTGCTCTCCACCGCCAGCAGGTCGGGCGCGTAGGCCTCGAGCATGTCGCGATTGAGCACGAAACCGCCGGCCGCGATGATCACCGACCCGGCCCTGATCGCACCGGTGCCGCCGTCCAGGTTCTTCCAGGTGACGCCAGCGACGTCGGCGCCGTCGACGATCAGCGCCGTCGCGCCGGTCTCCCAGCGCACCTCGACGCCCCGGGAGCCGAGTTCGTCCAGCGCGAGACCGACGACGAGAGCGGCACCTCCGGTGTCGCCGGGCACCGGAACCTTGTGCCCGCGCGGTGCCACCTTCGCCACCGCCGCGACGTCCAGGCACTTCTCGTTGCCGGTGAAGCTCAGGCCCTCGGTGCCCGGCTGCACGACCGCCTTGTCCGGGTAGAACTCGCGGTTGAACTCGAACCCGAGCGACTCCAGCCATCGGAAGTGCTCCACGCTGTCCTCGGCGTAGGCGCGGATCTTGGCCGGGTCGCACTCGGGTGACATCAATGCCAGGTAGTCCGCCATCGCCTCGGCCGAGTCATCCCACCCGGTCGCGCGCTGGACCTCGGTGCCACCCCCGAGGTAGAAGTGCCCGCCGGCCATCGCGCTGGTGCAGGTCAGCCGTCCTCCGGCGTCGATGACCAGGACCTTCGCTCCCGATTCGCGAGCCTCGAGAGCCGCGCTCACACCGGCCATGCCCGCACCGATCACGAGAACGTCGACTTCGTCGGAGAAGGAGTCCACCGACTCGACCGACACCGGATCAGGGATTTCCATGCCCATGGCCCACCCGCCGCTAGAACTTGTTACAGCCCAGTGCTGCGCACCTGCGAAGCAAAACCAGGATCAAAATGTAACACGTTCTATCGGCTTGTCCAGAAGATCGGCGGCTGGAGGCCGGACCCGCTGGATCAGCGCGCGACGCAGGCGGCCAGCAGGGCCTGCACCTCGTAGACGTCGACGCCCTTGCCGAACTGCTGCGACACCGGCTCGGCGGTGCTGGAGATCCAGATCTTCAGCTCGGCGTCGAGGTCGAAAGTGCCTGCGGTCTCGACGGAGAAGTGGGTGATGCTGCGGTACGGGATCGAGTGGTACTCGATCTTGCGGCCGGTCACTCCCTGCTTGTCGATGAGGATCAGGCGCCGGTCGGTGAAGATCAGCGAGTCCCGGATCAGCTGGTAGGCGGCGTGGATCTGCTCGCCCTGCGCCAGCAAGCGCCCGAACTCCTTCGCCGCCACCTGGGGATCGACCCCCGAAGCGTTGCCCATCATCCCGCCGAACAGACCCATGTCCCGCTCCTCACCGAAGATCCTTCCCCACCACCGTACCGAAACTCCGCGGTGCCGGACCGAGCCGCGGGCGTGCATGAGAACGCCGGCCGGCCCGCGGGAATCCGCAGACCGGCCGGCGCCGTCGAGAGGTTCGAGAGGTCCTAGCCGGTGACCGCCACGTGGCCTTCGGTCACCTCGGGTGCCGGGGCCGTGGGCAGCTCTTCGGCGACGTCCTCGACCTCGTCGGAGTCCGACGGCGGCTGGTGCGCCGGGGGCTTCTGCGGGTGGTCGGGCTTCTCCGGGTGATCCGGCTTCTCCGGCTTCTCCGGGTAATCCGGCTTCTCCGGGTAATCCGGGTAATCCGGCTTCTCCGGGTAATCCGGCTTCTCCGGCTTCTCCGGGTAATCCGGCTTATCCGGCTTCTCCGGGTGGTCCGGCTTCTCCGGGTGGTCGACGATCGGCGCGTTCACGCACTCGACGTCCTGCGGGGAGCCGATCGGCGCCACCGCACCCAGCACCGCGACGTTGTTGCCGCACAGCTGGACCGGCAGCACGCTGACGTTGTTGTCGTTGCCGATGTTGACGCCGTCGTTGTCGGTGCTGTCGGCGGACGCCGGCGCCCCGATCAACATTCCAGCGCCCATGGCGAGAACCGCCGCCCAGTAGGCGGTTTCACGGAATGTGCGCACCGCTACCCCACTTTCTCCAGTGGACAACGCCCGAAAACGGGTCACGTCTCCACGAAAGGTCTGAGATCAATTGCGGAGCGAACGCTAGACCCACCCCCAGAGCACCGCCATGCGAGCCGATCAACGCGAAGACCGCACGGCAATTACCCTGACCTGCGCAAATTCGGACAATGTGGATCAAAGTGATCCGCAATTCGTCCACTTGATCACCCGATGGTGCGCTCACGATAACCCATCAGGGCGACAGGAGTCGGACCCGAAACGCGGGGCGGCAGCTCACCCGCTCGAAGAACCGCCGCCCCGCACGTCCTCAACGCGCGCTCGCGTCCCGACCTTCACCTCGACCTGGAGCGGCAACTCCGCCAGCGAACGTCCGATGTGCGCGGTGAAGTTCCCGGTTTCGTTCCGCCACTGCCCGTCCTGCCAGTGCTGGAACGCACGGGCCGGAATCCGGACCTCGGCCGCCACCTCCTCCCCCGGCTCGGCGTCAACCGCGGCGAACCCGGCCAGCCAGTGCGCCGGTCGCTCCACCTCGTCGTTCCGGGACAGGTAGACCTGCACGACCTCGCGTCCACGTCGCTGCCCGGTGTTGCGCAAGCGGACCTGCGCGGTCATGTCCGCGCCTGCCGCGATCGCGGCAGGCGCGTCGGCGCTGTCGTACTCCCAGGTGGTGTAACCGAGCCCGTGGCCGAACCAGAACGCGGGCTCGATCCCGGCCCGCTCGAAGGCGCGGTGTCCGATGTGGATCGACTCGGCGTAGTCGAGCGCACCCGTCTCGGGCCGGGTGCTCGGCAGCGGCTCCCCCTCGGCGGCCGGCCAGGTGACCGGCAAGCGGCCGCCGGGTTCGGCATCGCCGGTGAGCACGTCGGCGAGCGCGTTGCCGAACTCCTGCCCGGGGAACCAGGACAGCAGCACCGCAGGCACGTCCTCGGCCCACGGCAGCAGCACCGGTGCCCCCGAGTTGACCACGACGACGGTGTTCGGGTTCGCGGCCACGACTCGGCGCACCAGCTCGTCCTGGCGTCCCGGCAAGGCGAGGGTGTCGCGGTCGAAACCCTCGCTCTCGCTCTCGTCGGAGGTGCCCAGCACCACCACCGCGACGTCGGCGGACGCGGCGAGCTCCGCGGCTCGGGCCAGTTCGTCCTCCTCCGGCAGCGCCGGTGGCTCCAGGCCGAGGGTGAAGGTGGTGCCGATCGCATCAGGGGCGACCCGATGGCTCAGCACGACCTCCACCTCCTGCCCGGCGTCGAGCTTCACCTCAGCGGTGCGCTGCGGTGGCCGCACCATCGCCTCGATCGGGTCCGGGCCGCCCGGCAGTTCCAGCACCCCGTCGATCACCGGCTGCTCGTCGACGGTGAGCGTGAAGTGGCCGGCCCCGGCCACGCCGAGCCTGTGCACGCCGGTTTCGGTCGCGCGCAGGAGGCCTCGGACCTCGACGATCCCGACCGCGTCCACCGGCACGTCGGGCCCGAACGACCCCATCCAGATCAGCTTCCCGCTGTTGCGGTGCTCGGTGCCGATCGGCGACCGGTCGGCGTCCAGGAACCGCACCGACAGGCCGGGTTCGCCGGTGTCCGGATCGGTGACCAGGGACGGCGACGCCGGCGCGAGGAGCTCGGTGGAACGGGCACCGGTGGTGTGCACGATCTCGACCTCCTCACCCAGCCGTGCGCGGAGTCCGTCGAGCGGGGAGACCGTGTAGGGCGGGTAGACGCTGGCGCTGCCGCCGCCGAGGGTGCGGGCAGCCGCGGCGTTGGGCCCGAGCACCGCAATCCTGCGCATGCTCGCGGGCCGCAGGGGCAGCAGCTCGTCGTCGTTGCGCGCCAGGACGAAACCGGCTGCGGCCGCGCGCCGCAGCTCGACCTCGGGACGGGCGGCGTCCACGGCCGGCGGCTCGGCGCCGTCGAGCGCGGAGACCCGCTCCGCGAGCCGCAGCAGGTTCAGCACCTTGTCGTCCACCTCGGACTCCGGGACCCGACCTTCGCGGATCGCCTCGACGAGCTGCTGCCCCCAGGGGCTGTCCGGTCCGGGCATCGCCAGGTCGAGGCCGCCGCGGCCGGCGTCCTCGGTGGAGCGGGTGGCGAACCAGTCCGAGATGACCACGCCGTCGAAACCCCACTCACCGCGCAGCACTTCGTCGAGCATGGGGTGCTCGGTCATGGTGGTGCCGTTGACGCGGTTGTAGGCGGCCATCACCAGCCACGGTCCGGCTTCGCGCACGATGTGCTCGAACGGCGCCAGGTAGAGCTCGCGCAGCGTTCGCTCGTCGACGCGGGCGTCGACGGTCATCCGGTCGGTCTCGGAGTCGTTGGCCACGAAGTGCTTCACGGTCGCGCCCACACCGCCGGACTGCACGCCGCGCACGTAGGCTGCGCCGATCTCGCCCGTCAGCAGCGGATCCTCGCTGAAGCACTCGAAATGCCGTCCGCCGTAGGGCGATCGGTGCAGGTTCACCGTCGGCGCGAGCAGCACGTCCACGCCCTTGCGCCGCGCCTCGGCGGCCAGCACGCGGCCGATGCGGTGGGCCAGGTCCACGTCCCAGGACGCCGCCAGCGAGGTCGGGCTCGGGGTGTTGGCGGAGGTGCTGCGCTCGTCGAAGGCTTCGCCGCGCACGCCGACCGGACCGTCGGAGACGACCATCCGGCGCAGACCGGCGACCGGTTCGGGGTGCAACGACCAGAAGTCGGCCCCGGTGAGCAGCCGGACCTTCTGCTCCAGCGACAGCGCGCTCACCCGCGCGCGCAGATCGGCCGTGGACATCAACGAACCCTCCTGACTGGTTGGATGCTCAGCGCACCGATCACCGCGAACACCGCGGCGGCGCCGAACAGGACCGGGTAGTTGCCGCCGCCACCGACGGCGAGGAACACCGGCGCGATCGCCGGCGCCAGGGACTGGGGCATCGCGTTGGCGATGTTGAACACGCCGAGGTCCTTGGCCGCGTCGGTCTCGCGGTTGGGCAGCACGTCGGCGACCAGCGCGAGGTCGACGGCCAGGTAGACGCCCTGCCCGAGACCGGTGAGCGCCATGCCCACCAGGAACATCGGGAACGAACCGGCGAGCCCGATCACCAGCAGGCCGAGCCCGAAGACCACCGCCGAGCTCAGCACGAAGATCTTGCGGCGGCCCAGCCGGTCCGAGAGCCAGCCGCTGGCGTTGCTGCCCGCGACCACGAACCCGGTCTGCACCAGGGTCGCCACGAACACCAGCCGCGCCACCTCGTCGGCGGGCACGTGCAACCGGTCGGTCAAGTAGTAGGCCTGGTAGGTCAGAAGCGTTGCCACGCCCATGAAGAGCAGGAACCGGCTCAGCCAGGCCCAGCCGAAGTCGGGATTGCGCACGGGGTTCACCCAGAAGCCGCGCGCGAACTCGCGGACGTCGTAGCGGGGGCGATCGCCGGGTTCGAGCCTGCGGTCGCGCAGCACCGAGGCGAGCAGCAGCGCGGACACCAGTCCGAACAGGCTGGGAGCCATGAACATCCAGAACGACGAGCCCTGGAGCGCCTGGGCGAGGAAGGTGCCGAGCACGGTGGCCGCCGCCATCGCCATTCCGAGCAGTCCGGAGACCCGGCCGCGCTGCTCGGCGGGCACCTGATCGGGAAGCAGCGCGGTCAGGACCGCCAGGACCGCGTTCAGCCCTGCCTGGGCGATGCACCAGCCGATCAGGAGCACCGGCACGTCCTGCGCCAGCGACACCACCGCGAGCCCGAGCGTTCCGGTCAGCGCTCCACCGACCAGCCACGGCCGACGCATCCCGAACCGGGAGGTGGTGCGGTCGCTGAGGTGGCCGAAGAACGGGTTGGCCACCAGGGCCAGCAGCGCTCCGACTCCGGTGACCAGCGCGAGGCTTCCCTCCTTGCCATCTGGGTCGATCTGCTGCACGCGCACCGCCAGGGTCACCACCACCGGCGTGAGCAGCGCCACCCACATCCCCAGGTAGGCGAGCGCGTAGGCGGTGATGAAAGTGGTGCTCGCCCGTTCGGTTTCGAGTCTTCGCTCGGTGGTCGTGCCGGACCCAGCCATGACGGCCTCCAGGAAATTCGCATCGTTGCGTTGATCGAGCATCCTGACGCCAAAGCCGAGCGATCAGTAGGTTCTGTTATTGTTCTGTTACTTTATTTGTCGTAAGGTTGACCCGTGATCGCCAACTCCACTCCTGAGGGAAGCGCCCCGCGACGCAGGTCCGCCCGCGGCGAGGCGGCGCGGGAGCGGATCTTGCACGCGGCGGTGGAGGCCTTCGCCCAGGACGGCTACCAGGGCTGCTCGCTGGCCCGCATCGCCAGCGAGGTCGGCTTGTCGCAGGCCGGGCTCCTGCATCACTTCCCCACCAAGGAGGACCTGCTCGCGGCAGTGCTCGACGAGCGCGACCGCCTCGACACCCGGCGCTTCCTCGCCGACGGGGCCGAGGGCATCGACGTGCTGGCCGCGCTGGAGAAGCTGGTCGAGTACAACACCTACCTGACCGGGATGGTCCAGTCGTTCACGGTCCTGGCGGGCGAGAGCACCGCCGACCTGCACCCCGCGCGCGACTGGTTCCAGAACCGCTACGACAACGTCCGCGAGATGATCGCCGCCGAACTCCGCACCGGGGTCGAACGCGGTGAGATCCGCGCGGACACGGACTGCGAGGGCATCGCGGCCGAGCTCGTAGCGACCATCGACGGTCTCCAACTCCAATGGCTCCTGGCCCCGAAGAAGATCGACATGCCGGCCCTCTTCCGCCAGTACACGTCCCGCCTGCGAAACGCGATCAGCACCTGACCGCTCGTCGCGCGCGGATCTCGACACCCCATCAGAGCGCAGAAGACGGCCCCACCTCTGGTGGAGCCGTCAAGATGGCCGTGGCCGCCGGGTGCTCCCGAGGCGGGAGGATCGCGCCCGGCAGTGCGCTCGCCTCCCGCCTCGGGCCCCTATCCCCGCACCGTGGTGCGCTGGCGCCCGAGGTGCTGGACCTCGATGTCGACCACGTCGCTGGGACGGAGGTACGGGCGCGGCTCCGGGTGCAAAGCCGCGACTCCGGCCGGGGTTCCGGTGAGGACCAGATCCCCCGGGTGCAGCGTCATCAGGCCGCTGAGGTGCGACAGCAGCTCAGCGACTCCGAAGACCATGTCGGCCGTGCTGCCCCGCTGACGATCGGTCCCGTTCACCCGCAGGTCCAGGCTCAGGGCCTGCGGGTCGGGGATCTCGTCGGCGGTGACCAGCCACGGGCCCAGCGGGCTGAAGGTGTCGTGGCACTTGCCGCGCACCCACGTCGGCCCGCTCCTCAGGTGCGCCCGCTCGGTGACGTCGTTGGCCGCGACGTAGCCGGCCACCGAGCGCAGCGCCTCCGCCGGGTCCGGGCAGGAGCGCAGCCGGGTGCCGATCACGACGCCCAGCTCGACCTCCCAGTCGGTGTGCGCGCTGCCGGGCGGCAGCACGATCTCGTCGTTCGGACCGGTGATCCCGCTGCTGGGCTTGAGGAACACGATCGGTTCCGCCGGGGGTTCGGCACCCGCGGCCGCGGCGTGGCAGCGGTAGTTCAGGCCGATGCCCACGACCTTGCCGGGTGGCGCGATCGGCGGACCGAAGCGCGTCGCGGACAGCTCCGGGAGCGCCTCGCGACCGGCGTCGATGGCCGCGAGGCGTTCAGGATCGGCCAGCAGGTCCCCGTCGATGTCGTGGGCGAACCCGGACACGTCGCGGACCAGGCCCGCAGCGTCCAACACCCCCGGCCGCTCGGCACCGGGTTCGCCCACCCTGACCAGTCTCACGACCGGCCCGCTACCGCGGTCGGAGCGTCGGCGCCGGACTCGGCCAGCTCCTCGAACTCGTTGACCGCGTCGATCTCGGTGCCCATCGACACGTTGGTGACCCGCTCGACCACGACCTCCACCACCACCGGGACCCGGTGCTCGGCGACGAGCTTCTTGGCCTGCTCCAGCGCGTCGAAGATGCCCTCGGACTCGAACACCCGAAGCGCCTTGCAGCCCAGCCCTTCGACGACCTTGACGTGGTCGACGCCGTAGCCGGAGAGCTCCGGCGCGTTGATGTTGTCGAAGGACAGCTGCACGCAGTAGTCCATGTCGAAGCCGCGCTGCGCCTGCCGGATCAGCCCGAGGTAGGCGTTGTTGATCAGCACGTGCACGAACGGGATGTTGAACTGCGCGCCGACCGCCAGCTCCTCCACGAGGAACTGGAAGTCGTAGTCGCCGGAGACCGCGACCACCGTGGACTCCGGGTCGGCGGTGGCCACGCCGATGGCGGCGGGCACCGTCCAGCCCAGCGGACCGGCCTGACCCGCGTTGATCCAGTGCCGCGGCCGGTAGACGTGCAGCATCTGCGCGGCCTGGATCTGCGAGAGCCCGATCGTGGAGACGTAGCGGGTGTCGGGTCCGAACGCGCGGTTCATCTCCTGGTACACCCGCTGCGGTTTGATCGGGGCAGCGTCGAAGTGGGTCTTGCGCAGCAGCTCGGCCTTGCGGTCCTGGCACTCCCGGCTCCACCCTCCGCGATCGGCGAGCCTGCCCTGCTGCCGCCATTCGCGCGCGACCTCGACGAAGACCTCCAGCGCGGCCCGGGCGTCGGACACGATGCCGTAGTCCGGCGCGAAGACCCGTCCGATCTGGGTGGGTTCGACGTCGACGTGGACGAACGTCCGGCCCTCGCGGTAGGTGTCGAGACCTCCGGTGTGCCGGTTGGCCCAGCGGTTTCCGATGCCGAGCACGAAGTCCGACGCGAGCATGGTGGCGTTGCCGTAGCGGTGCGCGGTCTGCAGGCCGACCATGCCGGCTGCCAGCGGATGGTCGTCGGGGATCGTGCCCCAGCCCATCAGCGTGGGCACGACCGGAACTCCCAGCGTCTCGGCGAACTCCACCAGGAGGTCCGAGGCGTCGGCGTTGATGACGCCGCCACCGGCGACGATCAGCGGCCGCTCCGCGGAGTTGAGCATCTCCAGCGCGTGCTCGACCTGAGCGCGGGTCGCTGCCGGTGTGGCGACCGGCAGCGGCTCGTAGGTGTCGATGTCGAACTCGATCTCCGCCAGCTGCACGTCCAGCGGCAGGTCGAGGAGCACCGGACCCGGCCTGCCCGACCGCATCAGCTGGAACGCCTTCTGGAACGCGCCCGGGACCTGGGCCGGTTCCAGCACGGTCACCGCCCACTTGGTGACGGGCTGGGCCACCGACTGGATGTCTACCGCCTGGAAGTCCTCCTTGTGCAGCTTGGCGACCGGGGCCTGGCCGGTGATGGCCAGGATCGGGATCGAGTCGGCCGAAGCGGAGTACAGCCCGGTGATCATGTCGGTGCCCGCCGGCCCCGAGGTGCCGACGCAGACGCCGATGTTGCCCGCTTCGGTCCGCGTGTAGCCCTCGGCCATGTGCGAGGCGGCCTCGACGTGGCGGGCGAGCACGTGGCGGATGCCGCCGTGCTTCTTCATGGCGCTGTAGAACGGGTTGATCGCGGCGCCGGGCAGCCCGAAGGTCTGCGTGGCGCCCTCCTTCTCCAGGATGAGGGCGGCGGCGTCGACGGTGCGCATGCGCGTCATGTTCGTCCTCGTTTCGGCTGGTGGTCAGGTGTCGCTGAGACCGGAGAGTCGTTCGACGCCGCGCAGCAGCGCGGAGTGGTCGAGCCCGCCGTCACCGTTGGCGCGAGCGGAGGCCATCAGCTGCGCGAGCAGCGAGCCCAGCGGCACGACCGCACCGGATTCGCGGGCGGCGGCGGTGACGATGCCCAGGTCCTTGTGGTGCAGGTCGATGCGGAAACCGGGGGCGAAGCTGCGGTCGAGCATGTTGCGCCGCTTCTGCTCCAGCACCGCCGACCCGGCGAGCCCGCCGCCGAGGACCTCCAGCGCGGCTTCGGTGTCCACGCCGTAGGACTCGACGAACACCACGGCTTCCGCCAGCGCCTGGATGTTCGAGGCCACGATCAGCTGGTTGGCGGCCTTGACGGTCTGACCCGCACCGCTCGGCCCGACGTGCACGACGGTCTTGCCGACGTGGTCGAAGAGCTCCGACGCGGCGGCGAAGTCCGCCTCGGAGCCACCGACCATGATGGACAGCGCCGCGTTCTTCGCACCGGCCTCACCACCGGAGACCGGGGCGTCGAGCAGCCGGAACCCCTTCTCGGCGGCGGTGCCGGCGAGCTCGATGGTGACGTCGGGGCGGATGCTGGAGAAGTCGATGATCAGCGCGTCGGGCTTGGCGTTGGCGAAGACCCCGCCCTCCCCGGTGAGCACGTCGCGCACGTCGGGGCTGTCGGGGACCATCACGCAGACGATCTCGGCGCCCGCGACGGCCTCGGCGATCGAGGCGGCCGAGCTCCCGCCCGCCGCCTTGAGCGGGCCGTACTTGTCGGGCGTGAGGTTGTAGCCGGTCACGTCGTGGCCGGCGTTGGCGAGGTGCACGGCCATGGGGCTGCCCATGACGCCCAGGCCGATGAACGCGATCGAGCTCATTGCTTGCTTCCTCCTCGGATCTCTTGGTTCAGCTGCGGCGTTCGCGCGGGAGCCAGTCGAAGGGGCCCGCCTGGCCGCTGGCCTTGTACTCCAGGCCGACCCAGCCGCGGTAGCCGCCGCGTTCGAGCGCGGCGAGCTGCCGCTGCAGCGGCAGCGAGCCCGTGCCGGGTTCGTTGCGGCCCGGGTTGTCGGCGATCTGCACGTGCGCGATGCGCCCGACGTGGTCGGCGATGACCTGGTCCACGTCGTCGCCGTTGACGGCCAGGTGGTAGAGGTCGGCGAGCAGCCCGAGGTTGGTCGCCCTGGCCTCGGCCTCCACCCGGTCGATGACCGCCAGCGCGTCGGCGGCGGTGCGCAGCGGGTAGGGCTGCGGTCCGCTGACCGGCTCGACCAGCACCGTTCCGCCGATGCGGGCGGCGGACTTCGCGGCGAGCGCGAGGTTCTCCACGGCCAGGGCGTCCTGCTCCTCGGCGGAGGCGTCGTCGACGCGGTTGCCGTAGAGGGCGTTGAAGGCGGTGCAGCCCAGGCGTTCGCCGATCTCGACGGTGACGTCGACGTTGTCGCGGAACTCCTGGCTGCGCGCCGGCCACGAGACGAGCCCGCGGTCGCCGCCCGGCATGTTCCCGGCGAAGAAGTTGAGCCCCACCAACCGCACTCCCGCGTCCTCGACGGCGCGGACGAAGGCGTCGACGTCGCGATGCGCGGGCACCGCGGTGTCGAACGGCCACCAGAACTCGACGGCGTCGAAGCCGGCGTCCTTGGCGGCGGCCGGTCGCTCCAGCAGCGGCAGGTCGGTGAGCAGGATCGAGCAGTTGACCTCGTAGGGCAGTGCGTGACTCATCGCGACCGTCCTAATTTCGTATCGTGGATCTTTGTTTCCGTTCCACAGAATAGTGGCGGCCATCACCGGCTCTTGTCAACACTTTGTTTAACCGAGCCGAGTCCGATCACGACTGGGTACGGTGGCGGACGTGTCGCGCCCGTACGTTCTGCTCAGCGTCGCCATCAGCGCGGACGGCTTCATCGACGACGTCGCCCCGCAGCGGTTCCCGCTGTCCAACGCGGCCGACTTCGACCACGTCGACCAGGTGCGCGCCGAGTCCGACGCGATCCTGCTGGGCGCGGGCACGGTGCGCCGGGACGACCCGCGACTGCTGGTCCGCAGCACCGTCCGGTGCGCCGAGCGGACCGCGCGCGGCCTGCCCGAGCACCCGCTGAAGGTCGTCGTGTCCGGCAGCGGCGACCTCGACCCCGCCCTGCGGCTGTGGCAGCGCGGCGGCGGCAAGCTCGTCTACACCACCGACGACGGCGCGCGGGCAGCGCGCGACCGCGTGGGCGATCTGGCCGAAATCGCTTCCCTGGGAACAGGAATCGACTTCGCCGAGCTCGTCGACGACCTCGCCCGGCGGGGCGTCGAACGGCTCATGGTCGAGGGCGGGACCTGCGTCCACACCGAGTTCCTCAAAGCCGGTCTGGCGGACGAGATCCGGATGGCGATCGCGCCGATGCTCATCGGACAGGCGGGCGCGCCGAGATTCCTCAACCCGGACGACTTCCCCGGCGGTCCGGCACGCCGCTTCCACCTCGAGGACGTGACCCGGCTCGGCGATGTCGCCGTGCTGCGCTACTTCCCGAAGATCACGTCCGAGAACGGCTGAGCCACAGCACGTCTCGGCCGAACGACCACACCAGAGCCAGCAGCGCGCAGGCCACCAGCACCCCCGCGTGCGGCACGATCCCCGACGACGCCGCGACGAGCACGATCCCCTGCACGGCGGCCACGGTCTTGCGGGCGAAGCTCGGCGGCAGCTCCCCGCGAAGCCGCGGCAACACCCACGACGCGGCCACGAACAGGTAGCGCATCACCCCGATCGACAGCACCCACACCCCGAACGCGACGGCGACGTGCGCGCTGAGCACCAGGATGAGGAACGCGTCGACCTCCATGTCCAGCCGCGCCCCGAACACCGAGACCGTGCCGGTGCGCCGGGCCAGCCTGCCGTCGAGGAAATCGCTGATCAGCGCGAGGACGCCGAGGGTGACGATGATCGCGGGCCCCGCCCCGTCGACCACCAGCGCTGCGATCACCGCGGTCAGCGCGGCCCTCACGAGCGTGATGCGGTCGGCGTGTCCGAGCGAGGTCCGGTCGTGCCGACGCATCGAGCGGCGCAGCAGCACCAGGGTGACGATCGCGCAGCCGATCCCGGCGCCCCAACCGGCCGGTCCCAGACCGGTGGTCGCGGCGACCGCGCCGAGCGCGCCCACCTGGACGGCCGCCCACGTCAGGTGCTCGGCTGTGTTGCGGTGGAGTTCGATCATCGCCACTCTGGTTCTCGGAGGTCGTCCATGGCAGAGGCCACGCGAGCATTGTGGGTCACCGCAGAGGGCGAGTGCGAGATCCGGCGCGCCGCGCTGCCGGAGCGTTCGCCGGATCAGGTGCAGGTGCGCACCCTGCACTCGGCGATCAGCCGGGGCACCGAAAGCCTCGTGCTGCGCGGGCGAATCCCCGAATCCCAGCACCAGCGGATGCGGGCGCCGTTCCAGGAGGGCGAGTTCCCGTGGCCGGTCAAGTACGGCTACCTCAACGTCGGCGTGGTCGAACGCGGGCCCGCCGAGCTGACGGGCCGCACCGTGTTCTGCCTGTACCCGCACCAGACCCGCTACGTGGTGCCCGCCGACGCGGTCACCGTCCTGCCCCCGCAGGTCCCGCCCGAGCGAGCCGTGCTCGCCGGAACCGTGGAGACCGCGGTCAACGCAGCGTGGGACGCGGCCCCGCTGGTCGGTGACCGGATCGCGGTCGTCGGTGGCGGCATGGTCGGGTGCGCCGTGGCCGCGATCCTCGCGCGCGTGCCCGGCGTCCGGGCGCAGCTGGTCGACGTCGACCCGGCTCGCGAGATGACCGCGCGCGTCCTCGGCGTCGACTTCACCACCCCCGACCGCGCCCACGAGCAGTGCGATCTCGTCGTGCACGCCAGCGGCCACCGGCAGGGCCTGGTGCGCTCGTTGGAACTGCTCGCGCCGGAGGGGCGGGTCGTCGAGCTGAGCTGGTACGGGGACGCGGAGGTGGGCCTGCCGCTGGGCGAGTTCTTCCACTCCCGGCGGCTCACGATCCGCAGCAGCCAGGTCGGCGTGGTCGCTCATCCGCGTCGCAGTCACGCCGAGCGGATGTCGTTGGCGCTGGACCTGCTCGCCGATCCGGCCTTCGACGCCCTGATCACCGGTGCGAGCCCGTTCGACGACCTGCCCGAACTGCTCTCGGGCGAGCTTCCGGCGCTGTGCCACCGGATTGACTACCGTGCGGGTCATGCTCGTCCGTGACACGACCGACGACGTGCGCGACCGGCGAACCGATGTCGCGGTGCTGCCGATCGGCAGCCTCGAACAGCACGGCTCGCACCTGCCGCTGGTGACCGACACCGTCATCGCCTGCACCATCGCCCGGGAGGTCGCCGCCGCCCGCCCCGTGCAGCTGCTGCCGCCGGTGACGATCTCGTGCTCGCAGGAGCACGCCGCCTGGCCGGGAACCGTGAGCATCTCCGCCCGCACCCTGCACCTGGTGGTCACCGACGTGTTCGAGTCGCTGCGCCGCTCCGGCGTGCCGAAGCTGGTGCTGGTCAACGGCCACGGCGGGAACTACGTGCTGTCCAACGTCGTCCAGGAGGCCGGCGGGGACATGGCGCTGTTCCCGGCGGCGCGCGACTGGGACGAGGCGAGGGAGGCCGCCGGCGTCGAGACACCGGCGCGCAGCGACATGCACGCGGGCGAGGTGGAGACCTCGATCCTGCTGCACGCCCACCCCGATCTGGTCCGCCCCGGTTACGAGACCGGTGATCACCTCGCCGACGACCGCAGGCACCTGCTCACGACCGGGCTGCCGCGCTACGCGGAGTCGGGCGTCATCGGCCGTCCGTCGCTGGCCTCAGCTCGCAAGGGCCGAGATCTGCTCGCCGGACTCGTAGCGGCGTTCGGCGGCCACCTGGCGGCGCTCGGCTGAACGGCTGACCAGCACGAACACGCCCGGCAGCGCGGCGATCACCGCCAGCACCCCGTAGGTCACCGAGGTCGCCAGGCCCTGCGCCGGGTCCCACCCGGTGGCGGCGAAGGCGACCGCCAGGAACGCTTCCCTCGGTCCCCAGCCGCCGACGTTGACCGGCAGCGCCATCACCAGCAGCGCGAGCACCAGCAGCGGCAGCAGGGTCGCGACCGGAACGTCCGCTCCCGCGACCCGCGCGGCGACCAGGAACAGCGCCAGGTGCCCGGCGACGGTCGCGACCGAGGAGACCGCCACGGGCGTCAGGGCCCGCCGGGTCAGCACGCCACGACGCGCGTCGCGCCAGAACGTCGCCGCCGCGCGGCGCACCGCCGGGACGAGCAGGCTCAGCCCCGCCGCCGCTGCCGCGACGACCAGCCCCGGAGCGAGTGCGAACGGCAACGCCGGGCCGGTCAGCAGCACGACGGCCGCGACGGTGATGAGCGCGATCTGCCCGGCGAAGCGTTCGAGCACGACGGCGCGAACACCCCCGCCGAGGTCTCCGGAGCGGTGCCCGTGGCTGACCGCGCGGTGCACGTCGCCCAGCACCCCGGCGGGCAGCACGGCGTTGAGCAGCAGCGCGCGGTAGTAGTCGGCGACCGCCGCGCCCAGCGGGAGACGCAGTCCGAGACCGCGCGCGACCACGCACCACCGCCACGCGCTGCACACCGTGGTCGCCAACCCGATGCCCAGCGCCGCGAGCGCGGTCGTGACGTCGATGGCGCGCAGCCCGTCGAGGAAGGCGTCCGTGCCCAGCCGCCACGCCAGCAGCGCGAGGATCCCGGCCGCGACGAGCACGCGCAGCCAGGGCCACAGCCGGCGGATCACGCCCGCTCCCCCGGTATCGCGAGCAGGTCGGCGTGGTGGACCAGAACCCGCAGGTCACCGGATCGCCGCCGCAGGTAGCCGGGTGCCGCTGCGGCCAGCTCGGGTTCCTGCTCGCAGGCCGCGCCGACCCAGCCGCGCAACCACTCCTCGGCCAGCGGGCCCGGGCCGAGCAGCCAGGGGCTCGGGCGGGTGAGCACCCGCGCTCCGAGGTCCTCGAACGCCGCGACGGCGGTGGGCACCGCGTCGGGTCCGAGCAGGTGACGGCGTTGGTGCTGGTTGAACGCCGCTTGGAACCGCTCGTCGAGCGGCTCCGGCGGTTCGAGCTCGACGCGCCCGACGACGGTGAGGGTCAGCAGGGCGGGGCAGCGGGCCTCGACGCAGGCGGCGGCCAGCGAG
Source organism: Saccharopolyspora terrae (assembly GCF_004348435.1). Taxonomy (NCBI): domain Bacteria; kingdom Bacillati; phylum Actinomycetota; class Actinomycetes; order Pseudonocardiales; family Pseudonocardiaceae; genus Saccharopolyspora; species Saccharopolyspora terrae. The sequence goes on from NZ_SMKS01000005.1 coordinate 40,910, forward strand.
CGGACTTCGGCCCCGGTGAGCACGTCGAGCAGCGCGGAGGCGGTGACCAGCGACGTTCCGGCCAGGTCCGTCGCGCGCAGTCCGGCGATCTCGGCTCGCCGGGTTTCGACGGTGACGTCCTCGGTCGCCAAGGTGGCTTCGGCGAGCGCGAGGAGTCGCGGATCGCGATCGTGCAGGACCCAGTGCTGCGGGCGGTCGAGCCGACCGGCCAGCCACCGGCCCATCGAACCGGTGCCGCATCCCAGGTCGTGGATGACCAGCCTGGAGTCCGGCAGCGACTCGCGCAGCGGTCCCAGCAGGTCCGCCGCGCGGGCCTCGGCATCAGCGCGTTCGCGGAGCGCCAGCCACTCCGGGGCGAAACCGGCGTCGGTCATCGGAAATCCAATCGGCGGAAACACCCGCCTTCGGGCGGGGGAGGAGCCGATCCCGAGTGCCCTTTGGCGACCACCCAAGATCGGTTCTTACAGGTTGCCTTGATATCTTGTGAGACGTGAGTGGGACGCAGGTGAAGCGGGCGTTTGAGTACCGTTTCTATCCCACGGAGGAGCAGGCGGCAGAGCTGTCTCGCACCTTCGGTTGCGTCCGGAAGGTCTACAACCTCGCCCTCGATGCGCGGACCCGCGCGTGGTTCACCGAACAACGCAGGGTGAACTACAACGAAACGTCCGCGATGCTCACCGCGTGGAAGAAGTCCGAGGACTTGGCGTTCCTGGGCGAGGTGTCGAGCGTTCCGCTTCAGCAGACGTTGCGGCATCTGCAGGGCGCGTTCACTGCGTTTTTCGACAAGCGCGCGAAGTATCCGCGTTTCAAGTCCCGTAAGAAGTCTCGTGCTTCGGCGGAGTACACCCGGTCCGCGTTCAAGTGGCGCGACGGTCAGCTGACGTTGGCGAAGATGCGGGAACCACTCAACATCGTCTGGTCCCGACCGTTGCCGGAAGGCGCGGAGCCGTCGACGGTCACGGTGTCGCGGGACAGCGCGGACCGGTGGTTCGTTTCGATCCTCGTCGAAACATCGGTCAACCACCACACGCCCACCGATCAGGCGGTGGGTGTGGACGCCGGAATCACTTCGCTGGCCACCTTGTCGACTGGCGAGAAGATCACCAACCCCAAGCACTCCGACCGGGAACGCGCACGCCTGGCCAAAGCCCAGCGGGATCTTGGCCGCAAGGAGAAGGGCAGCAACAACCGGGCCAAGGCCCGGCTCAAGGTCGCCCGCGTTCAGGCGAAGATCGCCGACCGCAGGCGGGACCACCTGCACAAGGTCACCACTCGACTCGTCAGCGAAAACCAAACTGTCGTGATCGAAGACCTGTCCGTGCGCAACATGGTGAACAACCGCCGTCTCTCCCGCGCGATCAGTGACGCGTCGTGGGCCGAGATGCGGTCGATGCTCGAGTACAAGTGCGCCTGGTACGGCCGGGACCTGGTCGTGATCGACCGCTGGTTCCCCTCGTCCAAGACGTGCTCGGAGTGCGGCAAGCTCACCGAGAGCATGCAGCTCAACGTCCGCGAATGGACGTGTGACGGCTGCGGAGCCCGGCATGACCGGGACATCAACGCAGCTAAGAACATCTTGGCCGCCGGGCTGGCGGTGACAGCCTGTGGAGCTGGTGTAAGACCTCAACGGGAGACCTCCCGAACGGGGCGACCGGCAACGAAGCAGGAACTATCCGACGTGAGCCGGATGGAATCCCCCCGCCTTTAGGCGAGGGAGTAGTCAAGCTCCCAGGCTAGTCAGCGCGGCGGCCAGCTGTCGCGCTGTCGACGCCCAGGTCGGCAGCTGATCGCGGCGGCGCAGCGCCGACTCGCGGAGCCGGGACCGGAAGTCCGGGTCGTCGGACCAGCGCCGCAGCGCGTCGGCGAGGGCCTTGGTGTCCCCGGGCGGCAGGAGCAGGCCGCCGTCGCCGAGCGCGTCCGGGACGGCGCTAGCGATCACCGGGATGCCGCGTGCCAGGGCTTCGGTGACGGCCATGCCGTAGGTCTCGGCGAGGGAGGGCTGCACGAGCAGGTCGGCGGAGGCGTAGGCGTCGGCGAGCTCCGCGCCGTGCAGCGGCCCGCGCCAGCGGATCCGCTCGTGGTGTTCGAGCAACCGCCGCACGCGGTCGGGATCGGGGGCCGGGCCGACGAAGTCGCAGTTCAGAGGGAGGTCCGCGAGGGCTTCGACGAGCACGTCGTGGCCCTTGCGCGGTGTCAGCGAAGCGACGCACAGCAGTCGCGACACCCCGTCGGTTCCGGGCGCGAGCGCTGCGGAGTCGGTGCCGGGGACCGCGGTGCGCACGCGGCGGAGACCGTGGTGGCGGGCGAGCCGCTGCGCGGCCTGCGGGCTCGTGGCGATGACGAGGTCGGCCGCGCGCAGGGTCGTGCGCTCGGCGGTGTCGAGCCGCGCCGCGGTCGCCGGGTCGAGCCCGGTCTCGTCGGCCAGCGGGAGGTGCACCAGGACGGCCGTGCGCAGCCGGTCGGAGTGGGCGCCGAGGATTTCGGGAACGCCGCAGGCCACGAGCCCGTCGATCAGCACCGCTCCCCCGTCCGGCACCGCTGCGAGCACCTCGGCCAACCGCTCGCGCGCGTCGTCGCCGGGCTGCGGCCAGGTTCCCGCGATCGCCGTCTCGCGCACGTCGAAGCCCAGCGCCGCCAGGCCCGCGGTGGCGTGGCGGTCGTAGACGTTGCCGCCGCTGGGCCGGTCGACGGTGGTGACGACGAAGTGGACCTTCACAGCGCCCGTTCGTAGCCGGCCCAGGCCACGTGCGATTCGTGCAGCGCGACGCGCAAACCGCTGAGCCCGCGCGCGGATTCGCCGAGGGAACCCTCGTGGACGCGATCGGCGAGGCGATCGGCGATGACCTTCGCCAGGAACTCCGTCGAGGTGTTGACCCCGGCGAACTCCGGTTCCTCGTCGAGGTTGCGGTAGTTCAGCCCGGCCAGCACCTCGCCGAGCTGTTCGGTGGCGCGTCCGATGTCGACGACGATGTTGTCGGCGTCCAGTTCCTCGCGGGTGAACGTCGCGTCCACCACGAACGTCGCGCCGTGCAGGCGTTGCGCGGGACCGAAGACCTCGCCCCGGAAGCTGTGGGCGATCATCACGTGGTCACGAACCGTCACGGTGAACAAGGTGACCTCCGGTGGTCTGCCGGTTACTGTCGAGACTTCGACCGAGCGTAATGACTGCTGGACGAGGTGACGAGAGGGCCGGATGCACGAGCGAGCCGTCAGGCGCGAGGACACCATCCGTGACGAGGACGTCGCCGAATCGCAGTTGGCGACGCGACGCGCGAACTTCCGCTGCATCGCCTTCCGCGACCCGGTCGACGGGGTCGAGCACCTGGCGCTGGTCCTCGGTTCGGCGAGCGAGGACGTCCTGGTGCGGATCCACTCGGAATGCCTGACCGGCGATGTCTTCGGGGCGCTGCGCTGCGAGTGCGGTGATCAGCTCCGCCTCGCCCTGGACCGGATCGCCGACGAGGGCTCCGGGGTGCTGGTCTACCTGCGCGGGCAGGAGGGGCGCGGGATCGGCCTGGTGGCGAAGGTGCGCACCCAGGTGCTGCAGGACTCGCGGGGACTGGACACCGTGGACTCGGCGACCGCCCTCGGCTATCCCGTCGACACCCGCGATTACGGCCCGGCGGCGAGGCTGTTCCGGCGGCTCGGGGTGCGCTCGGTCCGGCTGCTGTCGAACAACCCGGACAAGGCCCGCGCGCTGGAGACCTCCGGCATCGCCGTCGTGCAACGCCTTCCGCTGCTGGCACCGGCCAACGAGCAAAACCTCGGCTACCTCACCGCCAAGCGCGACCGGCTCGCCCACGACCTGCCGCACATCGGCGCGCACGTCGCGGAGTGATCAGCGCGCCCGCCACGGGCCGCCGCGCGCCAGCGACAGGACGAATCCCGACAGCGCCGCGAGACCTGTCGCGGCCACGGCCACCGCGAAACCGGTGCGCACGGCCGGGTCGTCGGCGTCCGCCGCGTAGGAGGCCACGCCGGAGGAGCCCAGCCAGGTGGTCAGGATCAGCAGCGCGACGGCGGTTCCGGCGGCCTGGGCGCTGTTGAACAGCATCGAGCGGATCCCGTTGGCCACAGCCCGGCGGTCGCTGCTGACTCCGGCCATGATCGCGCCGGTGTTGGGGGCGGTGAACAGCCCCGTTCCGCCTCCGATGAGCCCCAGCCACAACGCCATCAGCACCAGCGGCGCACCGGGCGTCGCCAGCTGGCCGGCCAGTCCGGCGGTGCCGAGCACGACCAGCAGCGCGCCGAGGCTGGAGAGGGTTCGCGCCGACCAGCGCGAGGACAGCCGTCCGCTCAGCGGCGCGCACAGCATCATCAGCAGCGCCAGCGGCATCACCACGAAGCCGGCCTCCAGCGCCGTGCGGTGCTCGACCATCTGCTGGTGCAGGCCCACCAGGACCACGACGCCGGCGCGGCAGAAGGAGTTGAAGAACGCGGCCCCGTACGCCTGGCCGCGCCCGGGGCGGCGCACCAGCTGGAAGTCCAGCAGCGGAGCCGAGATCCGCAGCTCCACCAGCACGAACGCCGTCAGCAGCGCGATGCCCAGCAGGATCGCCGCCGGCACCCGGAGGTCGGTCGCGCCCCACGGCCCGATGCGGTTGATGCCGAACAGCAGCACGGCCAGGCCCGCGCTGGAGAGCACCGCTCCGGCGACGTCGAAGCGCTCCCGCGGTCCGCGTGCGCGCGGGATCTTCGGCAGCAGCTTCGCGCCCAGCACCACGGCGAGGATTCCGATGGGCACGTTGACCAGGAACAACGCGTGCCAGTCGGCGAAGGTCACCAGCAGCCCGCCCAGCGCCGGGCCGATCATCTGGGCGATCGACGCGGCGGTGATGTTCAGGCTCAGGCCGCGCACGAGGCGGTCCGGCGGGAACACGTCGGTGAGGATCGCGGTCGTGTTGGTGACGGTGGTGGCCGCCGCGATGCCCTGCAGCACCCGCAGCACGATGAGCACGGTGGCGTTGGGCGCGAGCGCGCACAGCAGGCTGATCGCGGTGAAGCTCACGAGACCGGCGAGGTAGATCGTCCGCCGCCCCACCATGTCGGAGATGCGGCTGAACACCAGGATCGACGCGGTGTTGCTGAGCATGAACGCCACCAGGAACCAGTCGGCGGTGGCAGCGGGAACCTGGAAGGACGCCGACAGCGCGGGCAGCGCCAGGTTCAGCGAAGTGGCGTTGACCAGCACCAGCATCAACCCGAGCGTGGTCACCCCGAGCGCCCGCCGACACCGGCGGCGAACCTCCCGCTCGTCGTCGGCCTGTGGAACCGCCGCACCGCGTCCACTCGCGTCCGGTCCGCGCCTGGTCACGATCAGCACTCCTTCGGGTCTAAAGCATCCTAACCCTCCTCTCGATTCATCCTGGTCACGGTCATCTCCTGATGCACCACCCGGCGGTTTTGGTCCGAACCGTCCGCTACGCGCGTCCTCTTTGCCCGGTCAGTTCGGACCAGAACCGCCCTCGCTCACGCCACGGCGACGGCCGCTGACCTTCCGAGCACCGCTCCGCTGCCGTCGAGGGCTTCCACTGCTGCGTAGGCGTGGGAGCCCTCGACGTCGATCTTGGTTTCGAAGCCGGCCTTGGGGGCGTCGAGGACAGGGGTGAGGTTCTGCTCGTCGGGGCCCGCGAGGACTCGCCAGGCGGTCACCTCGGTGGCGCCGTTCCAGCTGGCGTAGACGCTGGTCACGCCGTCGCCCGGCTTCCCGGCGACCGCCGGGGCGTCGGTGGGCTTGCCCACCCACTGGGCTCGGTAGGCGCGGTAGGAGCCCATCGACTCCGCGAAGCGGCCGTGGAACAGCACCTCGTTGTTCGGGCCGAACTCGCTGAAGTACGGCTTGCCGCCCCAGCCCACGAACATGTGACCGTTGGGCAGCATCTGGGCGTTGCCCTGGTTGGGCGCCAGCAGGCCCTCCGGGCTCTCCGCGCTGCGCAGCAGCGTCGCCGTCTTGGCCGACTCGTCGACGTCGAGCGTCATGCCGCGCGACTTGCCTCGCCCCGCCGCGTCGGCGTTGTCGAACAGGCTGATCGAACCGTCCGCGTGCCTGCGAACGTCGTGCTGCCAGGCGAAAGCGGCGTCGTCGCCCATCGTGAAATCGCTCTTGCGCCCGCACAGCCGCCACTTCACGTCGCCGCTGCGGCGGTCGATGCGGTAGACGGCGTGCGTGCAGCGCGCCGAGATCAGCAGCGCGTCGCCGTCCTCGCAGATCGCGTTGAGGTGGATGTAGTCGTGGAACGCCTCCGGGTCCTTGGGAACCGGGTAGAACGACTCGTCCAGGCCGACGTGCTCCAGGCTGTTCCACTCGAAGACCAGCTCGCCGGAGGCGATGTCGATCTCCTGCACGACGTTCTCGAGGACCTTCGAGTTCGGCTGCCCGCCAACGGGAGTCGTGTCCACCCGCACCTCGCGGTAGGCGAGGAGCAGGGCCGTGCCCTGCGGCGTGATGATGAACTCGTGCAGGTCACCGGTCAGCCCGTTGACCGGGGCGACCTCGGCGATGCGGTTGTAGGTCTCGTCCAGGACCACGAACTTGCCGTGGCCGAACCCGGGCGGCACCACGACCTTGCCCTCCCAGAACGTCAGCACCGGTTTCCCCTGGTACTGCTGGACCTTCAGGTCGAAGTTCACGCCCTCGGTCGCGGGACCGAACCAGACGGCCTGCCCGGTGTCGTCCATCAGCATCGAACCCGGCTGGATGGGCGCGCGCGGAGCGGGCGCGTTGACGTCCATCGTGCTCGCACCCGTGGGCGTGAGCAGCACGTGCCCCGGCTCGGTGGCCGCCGCGGGGGTGATGATCTCCATCAGCGGCGGGTGGAGGTCGGGACGGCTGACCAGGTCAGCGCCCAGCACACCGGCGGACGGCCGGGGCGCGGCCTGCGCCGTGCCCGATAACGCCGCGGGAACCAGCGGTGCCGCGGCGAGCATCCGCAGCACCGATCTGCGGTCCAACTTGTTGGCGGACATGGATCTCCTCGAAGAGGCTCGAACTGTCATGTGTGCGGCGAAGCCGCTGTTTCAGGTGTGGGACTCAACTTGCACCGCCGCGGGTTCTGAGCGGCTTCGTGGCGAGTACGCCGCGACGCCGTGTATTGGACATACATCAGGAGCGGCGCACGGAGTCCACGAAGCCGCTCAGGTTCCGCCACCCGCACCGCAAAGCAAAGCGATATCCTCGAACGGTGTTGATCAGGATTCGAACGGTGAGGTGAACTTGCCCTCTCGCTGGGTCTTCTCGACGAGGTCGCGGATCGAGCCGGAGTCGTTGACGTGCGGGAACGTCTCCTCGGGGACCGGGACGTCGAGGAACTCGCACAACCGGTCCCAGCCCTCGCCGACCTTGTAGACCAGCAGCCGGTCGGCCGGGACGGCCTCCTGCACGGCGGCGTTGTGGGCCTCGAAGACCTTGATGGCGTGCTCGCGGTCGTCGAAGCGGCCGTCGAAGGTGCCGTTCCAGATCATCCGCTCTATGGTCGGCCGCATCCTGGTGCTGAAGTCGTCGTCGGACGGCGGCTCCTGCACGAACTGGTAGATCGTGTTGAAAACGCTGTCGTACCAGCGCTCCGGGTCGCGGACGGTGAGCAGCACCTTCGCGTCCGGGTAGAAGTCCATGAGCTCGCGCCAGAACGTGCAGCCCGGCCAGTCCACGGTGGACTCGAATCCGCCGAGCACGGTCTCCCAGTCGTCGACCTCCCCGTCCAGGGCGCGGTCCCAGTCCTTCGCGCGTTCGGGCTGCGCGATGACCTCGAACATGTGGTAGCACGGCGCGAAGCCGAGGTGCTCCAGCGCCGCCTTCATCGACGCGGTTCCGGTCCGGCCGAAACCGGCCCCGATGATCTTGACCATTGTCGCTCCTTCGTCGTGCTGTTCAGGGTTTTCAGCGAGCGTCGGTGATCAGGACGGCACCGACCGTCGCATGGCTGGACTCGTCGATGAGCACCGCTCCCCCGGTGAACCTGTTGCGCTCGTAGGGATCGCAGAACACCGGTTGCGCGAGCCGCACGGTGATCTCGCCGATGTCGTTGAGCTCCAGCGACTCGGCCGGCCCGCGCTCCAGGGTGGTGACGTCGAGCCGTTCGCGGACCTCGGTGACGATCGCCTTGACCACGCGGGTGGTGTGCTTGAGCAGCAACCGGGTGCCCGGGGTGAGCGGGGCCTTCGGCGACATCCAGCACACCGACGCCGTCAGCTCCTCGGCCGCGACCGGGGGTTGGTCGACCGCGCAGAGCAGGTCGCCGCGGCCGACGTCGATGTTCTCGGCCAGCCGCAACGCCACCGACTGCGGCGCCTGACCGCGCTCCAGCTCCCCGTCGGCGGTGTCGACGGCGACCACGCGGCTGCGCATCCCGGAGGGCAGGTGCAGCACCTCCTCGCCGGGCGCGATCGATCCGCCCGCGATCTGTCCCGCGTAACCCCGGTAGTCCTGCTCCTGCGCGCGGATCGCGTACTGCACGGGCAGCCGGAACAGGCCCGTCTCGTCGACGACCTCGACCTGCTCCAGGTGCTCCAGCAGCGACGGTCCCTCGTACCAGGGCATCGCCGCCGAGCGGTCCACGACGTTGTCGCCGCGCAGCGCCGAGATCGGGATGGCGGTGACCTCGCGCAGGTTCAGCCGCTCGGTGAACGCCGCGAACTCCCCCGTGATGGCGCGGAAGACGGACTCGTCGTAGTCGAGAAGGTCCATCTTGTTCACCGCCAGCACCAGCTGCGGCACGCGCAGCAGACCGGCCAGCACCGCGTGCCTGCGGCTCTGCTCGGTCAGCCCGTTGCGGGCGTCGACGAGCACGATCGCCAGGTCCGCGGTGGAGGCGCCGGTGACCATGTTGCGGGTGTACTGGGCGTGGCCCGGCGTGTCGGCGATGATGAACGCCCGCCGCGCGGTCTCGAAGTAGCGGTGCGCGACGTCGATGGTGATGCCCTGCTCGCGCTCGGCGCGCAGCCCGTCGGTGAGCATCGCGAGGTCGAGCTGCTCGTCCCCGCGCTCCTTGCTGGCCACCTCCAGCTGTTCGAGCTGATCGGCCAGCAGCGACTTCGAATCGTGCAGCAGCCGCCCGATCAGGGTCGACTTGCCGTCGTCGACGGCGCCTGCGGTGGCGAAGCGCAGCAGGCTGTCGGCCGGGGCGAAGACCGGTTCGGTGGTGGTCATCAGAAGTATCCCTCCCGCTTGCGGTCCTCCATCGCCGCCGCGCTGGTGCGGTCGTCGGCGCGGGTCTGGCCGCGCTCGGAGATCCTGGTCGCGGCGATCTCGGCGATCACCTCGGACACCGTCGTCGCCGTCGATTCCACGGCACCGGTGCAGGTCATGTCGCCGACGGTGCGGAACCGCACGGACCGCTCGACCAGCTGCTCATCGGCTCCGCGCGGCAGGAACGGGTTGTCGGCCAGCAACATCCCGTCGCGCTCGAAGACCTTGCGGTTGTGGGCGAAGTACAGCGACGGCAGCTCGACGTCCTCGTGGTCGATGTAGGTCCAGACGTCGCGCTCGGTCCAGTTCGACAGCGGGAAGGCGCGCACGTTCTCGCCGGGGTGGATCAGCCCGTTGTAGAGGTTCCACAGCTCCGGGCGCTGGTTGCGCGGATCCCACTGGCCGAAGGTGTCGCGGAAGGAGAGCATGCGCTCCTTGGCGCGGGCGCGTTCCTCGTCCCGGCGGGCGCCGCCGAACAGCGCGTCGAAGCGGTGCTCGGCGATGGCCTCCAGCAGCGAGGCCGTCTGCAGCCGGTTGCGGCTGGTCAGGCCCTCGGGTTCGGTGGTGCGTCCGGCGTCGATGGACTCCTGCACCGAGGCGACGACCAGGCGCACGCCGAGTTCGGCGGCGCGGCGGTCCCGGAAGTCGAGGACCTCTTCGAAGTTGTGACCGGTGTCGACGTGCAGCACGGGGAACGGGATCGGCGCCGGGGCGAACGCCTTCTCCGCGAGCTTGAGCAGCACGGCGGAGTCCTTGCCGCCGGAGAACAGCAGCGCAGGGCGGTCGCGCTCGGCGACCACCTCGCGGATGAGGTGCACCGCCTCGGATTCCAGTACGTCCAGACGAGACAGCCCGGCGGGCATCAGCGACTCCCCTCGATTCGGTCGGACAGGGCGGCGAGCAGGTCCACGGCCAGCTCGCGGCGGCAGACCAGCAGGTCGGGCAGCCACGGGTCGGGGCGGTCGTAGACGAGTTCGGTGCCGTCGAGGCGGCTGGTGTGCAGTCCTGCGGCGCGGGCGATGCCGACCGGAGCGGCGCTGTCCCACTCGTACTGGCCGCCGCCGTGCAGGTAGGCGTCGACCTCGCCCAGGACCACGGCGGTGATCTTGGCGCCCGCCGACCCCATCGGAACCAGGTCGGCACCGATCTCGGCGGCGATCGCGGTGACGAACTCCGGCGGCCTGCTGCGGCTGACCGCGATGCGCGGGCGCTCGATGGGCCGCGTGGGCTGCTTCGGCGGTGCGCCGGTGTCCAGCACGACGCCCTGGGCGGGCAAGGCGACGGCGGAGGCGATGACCTCGTGGCGTTCGGCGAGCGCGACGTGCACCGCCCAGTCCGTTCGGCCGGCTTCGGTGAACTCGCGCGTGCCGTCGAGCGGGTCCACGATCCACACGCGTTCGCCCGGAACGCGTTCCGGGCCGGCCACGCCGTGCTCCGACAGCACCGGATCGGCCGGGCGTTCCTGCGCGAGCGCCTCGACGAGCAGCTGGTGGGCCGCGGCGTCACCGGCGTCACCGAGCGCCCGGGGTTCCGCCGTGGACCCCTCTCGCAGCTCGACCAGGCGCTCGCCCGCTCGCCGCGCCAGCCGCGCGGCCAGCTCGTGGTCGTCGCTCACCCCACTACCTCCCTGTGATCACTCGCTGCGGTCTCCCGCCGCGACGACATCGCGTTGCGCAGCGGTGGAATCACCGCGCCGAGCAGCACGACCAGCAGTCCCGCCGACACTCCCGGCAGGACGTCGGTGCCGACCATCATCAGCCCGGTGGTCACCAGCATCCCACCGAGCAGCACCCGCACCGGCCGGTCGGGAACCCGCGCCGAGATCAGCGATCCCACCAGCACTCCGGGGATCGATCCCGCCAGCAGCGAACCGACCAGTCCGATGTGGACATCGCCGGCGAAGAGGTGGCCGATCGCCGAGACCAGCACCAGCGGCACCGCCTGGACGAGGTCGGTGCCGACCAGCCGCGCCGAGCTCAGCCCGCGGTTGAGCAGCAGCAGGACCACGATGATGATCGATCCGGAGCCCACCGAGGTCGTGCCCACCACCAGTCCGGCGACCGCGCCGAGCAGCACCGTGGGCACCGGGCGCACCCGCGTTCCGTCCGATGTGGAGGGTCGGCGCGACAGCAGCATCCGGGCGAACAGCGTGATCGCCGCCAGCAGCACCGCGCCGCCCACGATCTCCTTGAGCACCGATTCGGCCCCGCTGCCCAGCGATCCCGCCAGCAGCGACCCGGCCGCCGCGCACGGCAGCGAACCCAGGCACAGCCAGCCGACCAGCTTGGGCTGCACCGTGCGGCGCCGCAGGTGCACCGCCGCGCCCAGCGGTTTCATCACCGCCGCGGCCACCAGGTCCGAGGACACCGCGGCCAGCGGTGGCACGCCGAAGACGAGCGTCAGCAGCGGCATCGTCAGCGCACCGCCGCCCATGCCGGTCACGCCCACCATCAGGCCGGTGAGCAGCCCCGTCGCCGCTACACCGAGGTCCACGACCGCACCCAGCCCCGCTCGCGCAACAAGGCCACGACGCGCCCCACGGCCTCGTCCTGCGACAGCTCGGAGGTGTCGAGGACGAGGTCCGCGTCGTCGGGGACCTCGTAGGGAGCGGAGACGCCGGTGAACTCGGGCAGCGACCCGTTGCGCGCCTTGCGGTAGAGCCCCTTGCGGTCGCGCCGCTCGCACTCCCCCAGCGGCGTGGCCACGTGGACCAGCACGAACCCGCCCGCCTCGTGGACCATGCGGCGCACCGCGTCCCGGTCGGCGTGGTACGGCGCGATGGGCGCGCAGATCGCCGCGCCGCCGTGGCGGGTGACCTCGGCGGCGACGTAGCCGATGCGGCGGACGTTGCGGCTGCGGTCCTCGGCGGAGAACCCGAGCCCCTCGCACAGCGTCCGGCGGACCACGTCGCCGTCGAGCAGCGTCACCGCGCGGTGGTCGTGCCTGCTGAGCTCGTCGCGCAGCGCCCGGGCCAGCGTCGACTTGCCCGCGCCGGACAGGCCGGTGAACAGGACGGTGAACCCGCGCGCCGTCAACGGCGGGTGGAGCCTGCGCTGCTGCTCGGCGATGGCGGGCGTGGTGAACCAGCCGGGCAGTTCAGCGCCGCTGTCGAGGAGTTCGCGCAGCCCTTCGTCGCTGAGGCCGGGACGGCTCTCGGAGGGAGCGACCTGCGCTGCGGGGCGCCAGCGGTCGGCGTGGTCGCGCACCAGCTCTGGGGCTTCGATCGCCTGGACGGGGGCCTGTTCTAGAGGGCCGTCCGAGAGCAGGTGGGTGGCGCCGTAGGCGGCGGCGACGTGCGCGGCGAGCAGGGCGTCGCGCTTCGGGTCGGCGCGGCGCACCAGCGGGACCGGGACGATCGTGGTGCCCTCGGGCAGTTCCGGGCGAGCGGCCAGCACCGACTGGACCAGCACTTCGGGACGCGGACCGGTCATGCGCGGCAGGATCAGGACGTGCGCGTCGAGCTCGGCGGCCAGCTGGCGGATCTGGGCGAGCTCGCGGTGGTGCAGCGGGGACTCCGGCAGCACGCCGAGCACGGGTCCGGCCGGGAGCGCGGCCCGGACCCGCTCGGCGGGCGGGCGCATCCGGCGGAGCACTCCGGTGGGTTCCTCGGCGGCCACGAGCGGGCCCGCCGGGTGCGCGCCGGCCTCGTCGGCCCACGGGGTCTCGTTGCGGATCACCGCGACCGGGGCGCCCTCGACGTCGCGCAGCTCGATCTCCTCGGCCGCGGCGACGTCCTCGGGGACCGTCAGGGTGATCGGTTCGGGCCAGGGCACGTCGGAGTCGAGGCGTTGGCGGGTGCGCACCGACTCGACCTCGTCTGCGGTGAGGAATCCGCGCAGCGGCGGGAAAGCGCCGTCGAGCAGCAGTTCCACATCGGACAGCTCGGCGGGTTCGGGAACCCAGATCGCGCGGCGTTGCGGACCGGCGGAGACCTCCGTGCTCCCGCCCGGACGATCGGCATCCGTTCCGTTCGCGCTCACAGGCACCTCTGTCCTCTGATCGAGGGACGAACCGGTCCATCCCGTGGGACATCTGGATCCATACGGTGACCGACCGCCCCCGGACGGAGAAGCCCGGTGACCAATACTCGCCAGTTCTGATTTTTCCCACGAGGAGAACCGAATTCAGTCCCCGCTACCTGCCACAACCCGACAAACCTCGCCCTCCGGGACAGCAACGGAACCAGAGGGCGCGCGCGCACGGAGGAACGCGCACCGGCACACAGCCGACGTGAACGGAAGATCGCCCTCCGTTAACAGAACCAGCGGATTTTCCCGTTTTTCCGAGCGCGCTGACCCCCGGTGGCGAGGTCCCCAGCAGCGGGCGGTCTGGTCCGAACTGACCGGGCAAGAGCGACATCGATCATGGGCGGTTCGGACGAGAACCGCCCACCGCCCACGATCACCGGACGCGCGACCCCGATGGCGTCAGGAGCCCTTCGGGTAGCCGAAGCGCATGATCGCCTGGGGGATGAGGGACGTGCCGAGGCGTTCGGCCAGGCCGGTGCGGACCTCCGGCACGTGCAGCGGCTGGGTCATCATCGACACCGACAGGCCGGATCCGGCGGCCTCCAGCCACGCCCGCTCGACGGCTTGACCCGCGCGCAGGTGGTCGATCGCGCGGTCGCCGCGCGTGCCCACCAGCAGCACCGACTCCTCGCGGAGCAGCCGCGCCAGGCCGCCCTTGTCAGGCAAGTGCGTGGTCATGGCGGTCAGCCCGGCCGCCGCGAGGCCGCGCAGCCCCTCGGACTCGCTCCGCAACCGCTTGCCCTCCGGCGTCACCCACCCGGCCATCTCCCGGGTGTAGTCGGCGTCGGCCTGGAACGCGGCGGCCGACCGGCTCAGCATCCCCGCCACCTCGGCGGCCTCGGCGTCGGAGTTGATCCAGCGCCCGCCGCAGCGGGTGCCCGCGGCGGCGTCCCAGATCTTCTCGCGGAGCAGCTCCGGCACCGGTTTGCCCGAGAACGGCTCCCGGTGGCTGCGGCGCTCCGGGATCGCGCGGGCCCAGGCCGCCTCCCGCGGGCTCGGGTCGGCGGGCTCGCCGGCGCTGACGGCCGCGGAGACCAGACCCCCGGAGGCCCCGAGCTCGACCTGCGCGCTCCACCCCAGGCTCCGCACCGCCAGCACCAGGTTCATCACCGCCGCACCGCACGAGATGCGCTGGTCACGGCCCTCCGGATCGTGATGCATGCGCCGCGCCGGGTCCTCGCGCAGCACGGCGGTGCGCCGGTGCAGCGTCAGCGACCACGGCCGGCTGTTGTGCACCGACGGAGCGCGCGAGACGGCCTCACCGAGCTCCCCGATCTCGGCGGGCGACCACTCGACCTCCGGTGCCCGAACATCAGTGTGCTCTCTCTGCGCGACGCCCATATGATTCCTCCCCCGACTCCGATCCGCCCTGGTCAGGACGGCACGGCCGCCCAGCGCACCGCGCCCCGACCGACTCTCGAGGCTCCCGGCCGCCGGAGGTCCCGCACAGGGGACAAAGTCCCGACCATCCGTACATCGCACCCAATCCGGCCAGGTGGCGGACGTCGGTGTGACCTATCTCGGCCCCTCGCGCCCGACCAGGTCAACTATGTTCGGCGCATGACCTCACGCCCGGCACCGCTGGACCTCCCCATCGTCGGACTCGCCGCGCTGTTCGCCACCTCCGGGACGTTGCACCTGGTCAGGCCCCAGATCTTCGAGCCGCTGATCCCGTCCGCGCTGCCCGCGCCCCGCCGGGTCGTGGAGGTCTCCGGAGTCGCCGAGCTGGCGTGCGCCGCCGGGCTGCTGCACCCGCGCACCCGTGGCGCCGCCGGGCTCGCCAGCGCCGCGCTGCTCGCCGGTGTCCTCCCCGGCAACGTCAAGATGAGCGTGGACGCGGGCAAGCGCGCGAAGCGCAAGGGCGGTGCGGCACCGGCGGCGTTCTTCGCCGGCACCCTCGCCCGGCTGCCGTTGCAGTGGCCGATGATCCGCACCGCGCTGCGCGCCGCCGGGCGCTGAACCGCGCTCTTAGAACGCGCAGGGGAGTTCCAGCACCCCGTTGACGAAGCTGGACCGCTGGCGGACCGGTTCAGCCGTGGCGTGGATGTCGGGCACCCGGGTGAACAGCTCCCGCAGCATCAGGGCGATCTCGCGTCGCGCGAGGTGCGCTCCCAGGCAGAAGTGCGGGCCGCGCGAGCCGAAACCGAGGTGCGGGTTGGGGTTGCGCGTGATGGTGAACCGGTACGGGTCGACGAAGACCGTCTCGTCCCGGTTGGCCGAGGCGTAGTACATGATCAGCCGGTCACCGGCGCGGAAGCGGTGGCCCAGCAGGTCCACGTCGCGCGTCGCGGTGCGCCGCATCCAGTTGACCGGTGTCGCGTAGCGGACGACCTCCTCGATGGCGGCGGGCATCCGCTCGTCGAGGTCCGACAGCAGCAGGTCGCGCTGCTCCGGGTGGTCGGTGAACAGCGCCAGCGCGTGCGAGAGGGCGTTGCGGGTGGTCTCGTTGCCTGCGACGACCAGCAGCACGAAGAACTTGCCCAGCTCGGCGTCGCTGAGCGCTTCGCCGTCGACGTCGCCGTGGACCATCGCGGTGACGATGTCGTCGGCCGGGTGCGCCCGCCGGTCGTAGGCGAGCTCGCCCATCAGCTCGTGCATGAACCGCGCGCTGTCGACCAGCACCGCGGACCGGGGCTTGCCGCTCGGGTCCTGGTAGTCGGGGTCTCCGACGGCGGCGATGAACGCGTTGGTCGCTTCGACGACCTCGGGCCGGGCGGATTCGGGAACGCCCATCATCCGGCACACGATCTCCAGGGGCATCGGCTGGGCGACCTCGGCGACGAAGTCGCACGGCCCCCGCTCCACCAGCCCGTCGACGATCTCGCCGGCCAGCCGGGCGACGTCGTCGGTCGCCCTGGCGATCATCCTCGGGGTGAAGGCGCGGGCGACGATGCGGCGCAGCCGCGCGTGGCGCGGGTCGTCCATGCTCAGCATCGACCCCAGCAGCTCCGACGCCTCCGGCGGCGGGTCGTCGAGGCCGACGGCGATGGGCTCCGAGCTGAACGCCTGCGGGTTCCGGCTGGCCTCGGCGATCTGGTCGTAGCGGGTGATCGCGTAGAAGCCGGGGCCGTCGTCGCGCGGGCAGAACACGGGTTCGTCGGCCGCGCGGAGCGCCGCGAACGTCTTGTCCCACTCCGAGCGCGGCTTGGCCCAGAAGTCGAGGTCGGAAAGATCGATCGTGGTCATCTTGTCTCCCAAGTCGATCACCGACGCTAGGTTCTCCCGCTTGCACTCGGCTTTCACCGGCGGGATCGATCCACCATCGCAGCGGGTGCTCCCAGCGATTAGCGTCGGCGGTCATGACCCCTCGCGAGCGCACCATCTCCCTGCCGACGCACGACGTCGGGGTCCTGGAGTGGGGGCCGGTGGACGGTGAGCTCCTGGTGGCGCTGCACGGTTTTCCCGACACCGCGTGGACGTGGCGCGCGGTCGGGCCGCTGCTGGCCGAGGCCGGGTACCGGGTGGTGGCGCCGTTCCTGCGCGGCTACGCGCCCTCGGACGTCCCGGTCGACGGCGACTGCTCGGTGAGCGCGCTCGCCGCCGACGCCGTCGCGCTGCACGAGCGCCTCGGCGGCAGCTCCTCCACCGCGCTGATCGGCCACGACTGGGGCGCGATCACCGCGGGCGCGCTGGCCGCCGAGAAGTCCTCGCCTTACGCGCGCGTCGCCCTCCTGGCGGTGCCTCCGCTGGCCTGGATGAACCCGACGCGGGCGGTGGCCCGGACTTGGTTGTCGGCGCTGGTCAGGCAGCCGCGGCACTCCTGGTACATCGCCTACAACCAGGTCCCCGGCCTGGCCGAGCGGAACTTCACCCGGCTGGCCCGGCGGCTGTGGCGGACGTGGTCACCGGGCTACGACGCCACCGACGACCTCGCCCACCTCGCGCGCGCCGTCCCCGACCAGGCCCGGGCGAAGGCCGTCGTGTCCTACTACCGCGCCCTCGCCTCGCGCGGCAGCAGAGCGGCGCTCGCCGAACCCCGGAAACCGCTGCTCTACCTCCACGGCGACTGGGACGGCGCGATCGACCCGCGCTTCTTCGCGGTCGCGCGGTCCCGCATCGCACCGCCGTCGAGCGCCGCGCTGCTGTCCGGGGCCGGGCACTTCCTGCAGCTGGAGAAGCCGGCCGAGGTCACCGACCACCTGCTGGACTTCCTGCGCTGAGCCGCCACAGCGACGTGATCTCGTCGCGCCGCGCCTGGTGGAGCGGGTCGGTGGTGTCCGAGGCCTTGGGGTGGCTCGGCGCGGTGTCGTAGCGGTCCCGCACCTCCAGCCCCGCGGCGGCGATGCGGTCGAGCAGCGCGGCGCGGGTCCGCAGGCCCAGCCGCTCGGCGAGGTCGGAGAGCACCAGCCAGCCTTCGCCGCCGGGGTTGAGGTGCTCGCGGAGGCCGTCGATGAACCGGTGCAGCATGTCCGAATCCTGGTCGTAGACACCGAGTTCCAGCGCCGAGGTGGGTCGCGCGGGAATCCAGGGCGGGTTGCACACGACGACGTCGGCACGTCCGCTCGGCCACAGGTCGGTCTCCTCGACCGTGACCCGCTCGGAGAGACCGAGCCGGTGGAGGTTCGCGCGGGCGCACGCCACAGCGCGCGGGTTGATGTCGGTGGCCACCACGCGCGCGCCGCGCCTGCCGAGAACCGCTGCGAGCACGCCGGTTCCGGTGCCCAGGTCGAACGCGACGGGGGGTTCGGCCGGAAGCGGCGCTTCGGCGACGAGGTCGACGTACTCGCTCCGGACGGGCGCGAAAACGCCGTAGTCGGGGTGGATCCGCTCGCCGAGCGCGGGAACGTCCACGCCCTTCTCGTGCCACTGGTGGGCGCTGACCACTCCGAGCAGTTCGGGCACGGAGACGCACATCGGTTCGCCGGTGGGCGGGCCGTAGGCGTGCAGGCACGCCTCGCGCACGTCGGGTGCGCGATCCAGCGCCAGCGTGCGGTCGGGTTCGAGCACCAGCAGCACCCGGCCGAGCAGCTCCGCCCGCTCGGCGCGCGCGGCGCGGTGCGCGCGGAACAGCGACGCCGCGTCGCCCTCGGGCTCGGGACGGCGGCGCAGGCGGCGGTCCAGGTCCTGCACGAGGCGGCGTGCCGCGTGGAAGTCACCGCGCCAGAGCATGGCCGTGCCCGCCTCGGCGGTGCGGTGGGCGGCCTTCGCCGTGGTGCGGTCGTCGACGACGACAACGCTGACCGGCGCGGGGGCCGAGTTCTCGGAATGCCAACGGGCGGAGTTCGATGATCCGTTCTCGGACCAGCTGATCGTGGTCATTGCCTGCTCCTGCGGGGACGAAGGTGCCTCGGGTCGGGCAGCTCTTCGTCGCAGGAGCGGCGATCACCTCGAACCATGTCCGTGACCACGGCCGATCCCTCGTCGAGTCGGGCAATCTTCTCACACCTGCTCCCCGCGCTGGGCCAGACGATCGGTTTTCGTGCGCTGACCGGGTGGCAAGAACGGGAAAACCGCCGTCTTCCAGGGAGAATCGAGACCGCGACCGCGTCAGGGGGTGCTGACATGTCCGGTGCGCTTTCGGGGTCACGACCGAACATCGTGCTCCTCGTTCTCGACGACCTGGGCTACGGCGATCTGAGCCGGTACGGCTCGCCGGTCGGCACGCCGCGCATGGACGCCGTCGGAGGCGCGGGGATGACCTTCCGGCAGGCCTACGCCGGGGCGCCGATCTGCACCCCGTCGCGCACCGCGCTGCTGACCGGCCGCTACGCGCAGCGCGTCGGTCTGCCGCAGGTGCTGTGGCCGGAGGAGGACCGCGGGCTGCCGGAGTTCGAGCACACGGTCGCCGAGGCCTTGCGGGCGGCCGGGTACGCCACCGGGGTCTTCGGCAAGTGGCACCTGGGCGATCCGCGGCTGACCGGCAACCCGTGGGACGCGCGGCCCCGGTTCCTGCCGTCCGCGCACGGTTTCGACCACTTCTGCGGGATCCCCTACAGCAACGACCAGGGGTGGGGCGACCAGCAGTGGCTGCCGCTGTACCGGGGCGATGCGGTGGCGGTGGACGACGTCAACACCGAGCAGGGGCAGGAGCGGCTGGCAGGCGAGTACACCGACGCCGCGATCGCGTTCATCCGGAGGAGCGTCGCGCGGCAACGGCCGTTCTTCGCCTACGTCCCGCACAGCTCCGTGCACCAGCCGTTCCACGTGCCCGAGGAGACCGGTGGTGCCGACGGCCGCTACCCCGACGTCCTCCGCGAGGCCGACCGGCAGGTGGGCAGGCTGCTCGACGAGCTGCGCGCGCTGGAGCTGGTGGAGTCCACGCTGGTCATCGTCACCAGCGACAACGGGCCGTGGTTCGAGGGCAGCACCGGCGGGTTGCGGGGCCGCAAGACCGATGCGTTCGAGGGCGGCCTCCGGGTGCCGTTCATGGTCAGCTGGCCCGGCCGGGTCCCGGTCGCCGAGAACCGGTACCCGATCTCGTTCGTGGACGTGCTGCCGACGCTGATCGACCTGGCCGGCGCTCCCCCGCCTCCGGCGGATCGGCCCATCGACGGCATCAGCATCGCTCCCGCGCTGGCGGGCGAGCCGATGCCGCGCGGTCGCACGCTGTACTTCTACGGCGACCTGGAGGAGGGCCCGACGGGCGAGGTCGTCCCGGAGGCGGTGTGGACCGTCGCCGCCGCGCGCCAGGACCGGTGGAAGCTGCTGTGGCCGGCGACGGTCTGGCCGGAGCTGGGCCGCGAGATGCTGGTCGACCTCGAGACCGATCCCGCCGAGTCCACCGACGTCGGCGCCGCCCACCCGCTGATCCGGGATTCGCTGGCCCAGCGCGCCCGCATCTTCAACGACGAGATCCTGCGCAACCGCGCCGCCGCGATCGAGCGCACCCGGCGGCATCAGGGAAGCGGATGAGAAACTTCCCAGGTGAGCGTGAAGAATCTGTGCCCCTGCGGACTCGGCGAGCCCTACGGCGAGTGCTGCGGACCGCTGCACGCCGGTGAGCGCGAAGCGGCCACGGCCGAGCAGCTGATGCGCTCGCGCTACTCGGCGTTCGCGGTCGGCGACGCCGACTACCTGCTGCGCACCTGGCACCCGAAGACGCGCCCGGCGGAGCTCGACCTCGACCCGTCGCAGCGCTGGCTGCGCCTGGAGATCCTGAGCCGCACCGGCGGCGGTCCCTTCGACTCCGAGGGAACCGTGGACTTCCGCGCCCTCTACCGCCTCGACGGTGCGACCGGGTCGCTCGCCGAGCACAGCCGCTTCACCCGCCGCGGCAAGGCCTGGCTCTACGTCGACGGCGACCACGACTGAGCGACGATCAGCCCGCGTCGAGGATCCTGCTGAGGAAGCGGCGGGTCCTGTCCTCCCGAGGATCGTCGATGACCTCGTCGCTGGTGCCCTTCTCGACGATCACTCCCTCGTCGAGGAAGAGCACCTGATCGGCGACCTGACGGGCGAAGCGGATCTCGTGCGTGACGATCACCGTGGTCCAGCCCTGCGAGGCGAGGTCCTTGATCACCGCCAGCACCTCGCCCACCAGCTCCGGGTCCAGCGCCGAGGTCGGCTCGTCGAACAGCACGACCTTCGGCCTCAGCGCGAGCGCCCGCGCGATGCCGACCCGCTGCTGCTGCCCGCCGGAGAGCTGGAACGGGTAGGTATCGCCCCGGTCGCCCAGACCGACCTGGTCGAGCAGCGCGCGGGCCTCGGCGACGACCTCCTCGCGCGGGCGGCGCTGCGCGACGACGGGGCCTTCGACCACGTTCTCCAGGACCGTGCGGTGCGGGAACAGGTTGTGGGCCTGGAACACCATCCCGCTCTGCCCGCGCAGCCGCTCGGTCTCCCGGCGTCCGGCCCTGCCGGTCGCGAGCCCGGCGAAGTCGACCTCGACGTCGTCGATGGCGACGACACCGCGTTCCGGGACCTCCAGGGCGTTGAGCGACCGCAGCAGCGTGGACTTGCCCGAGCCCGAGGCTCCCAGGACCACCGTCGAGGTCCCGGCCGGGGAGTCGAAGTCGATGCCGCGCAGGACGTGCCGGTCGCCGAAGGACTTCTCCAGCCCGCGGACGCGGATGCGGGGGGTGTGCTCGGTTTCGGTCATCGGGCCACGTACCTGTCCAGTCGCGTTTCCAGTCGTTTCTGCGCCGCCGACAGCGCCACGCAGATCACCCAGTAGTACAGCCCCGCGAACGCGTACAGCGCGAGGAACTCGTTGCTCTCCGCCGCCGCCAGCTGCGATTCGCGGAACAGCTCGGTCAGCAGCACCACCGAGCCCAGCGAGGTGTCCTTCAGCAGCGACAGCAGGGTGTTCGACAGCGGCGGGACGGCGGTGCGGGTGGCCTGCGGCAGGATGATCCGGCGGAGGGTCTGCGGGTAGTTCAGCCCGATCGTCGCGGCCGCCTCGAACTGACCCTTCGGCACCGCCAGGATCGCCGAGCGCACCACCTCGGCGGCGTAGCCGGCGACGTTGAGGCTGAAGGCGATGACCGCGGCGGTGAACGGCGGGAACTTCACGCCCAGCTGCGGCAGCCCGTAGAAGACGATGAACAGCTGGAGCAGCAGCGGCGTTCCCCGGATGATCGAGATGAACGCCCGGGCCAGCCCGGAGAGCACCCGGTAGGACGAGATCCGCGCGAGCGCGACGAGCAGCGCCAGCGCCAGTCCGATCGCGAAGCTCAGCGCCGTGAGCGGCAGCGTCACCTGCACCAGGCCGACGAACATCGGCCACGCTGTGTTGCGCACGACTTCCCAGGTGGACAGGTGATCGCGTCCCTGCGACAGGTCGGCGCTGCCGCCGTCGGGGACCGAGACGTCGGCCTTGAAGTACTTCTCGGAGATGCCGCGCAGCGTGCCGTCGGCCTTGAGCGAGCTGATCGCCCGGTTCGCCTCGTCGAGCCGCTCGCGGTCGTCCTTCCGGAAGGTGAGGACCTGCTCGCTGGTCTCCGCACCGGCCTTGCCCGCGACCTCGACGTCACTCGATCCGGTGCTCGCCTGGTAGTCGAGCACGGCGATGTTGTCGTTGACGATCGCGTCGACCCGGCCTTGGGTGAGCAGCGCAGCGGCCTGGGCGAATCCTTCGACGGATTCCACCCGGGCACCGGCGCCGCGGGCGATGTCCGCCCAGTTGCTGGTGGCCGATTCGGCGGTGACCTTGCCCCGGAGGTCGTCGAGGGTCTTGATGCTCTCGTCGCCGGTGCGCCGGACGATCACGCCGTGGGAGTAGGTGTAGGTGTCGGACAACCCGTACTTGGCCGCGCGTTCGGCGTTCTTGGAGACCTGGTTGGCCACGACGTCGATCCGGCCGGAGTCCAGCGCGGGGAACACCGCGTCCCACTGGGTTTCGACGAACTCCAGCCGCCAGCCCGCGCGCTCGGCGATCGCCTCCACGACCTCGATGTCGTAGCCGGTGAGCGCACCCGATCGGGGGTCGTGGAACGAGAAGGGCGGGTAGGTGCCCTCGGTTCCCACTCTGATCACGGGTGGCCCGGCGTCCTGCGCGACGGCGACACCGGCCTGCGCGGGGGCGACGATCATCAACGTCAGCAACAGCAGCGCGCACCTGAGCGCATGCCGCATCGGCCACTCCTCACCGTCCACAGTGCTCGGTCCGAGCACCGTGGACGGGAGCATACGACCACCACCGCGACACCGCCTCAAGATCCACTATGTGGGAGCCGGGATTCCGCACCCTCCCACCACCAGGCGGTTCCGTCGGGCACGATTCCGGCATGGCGAACGGTTCACACGCGATTCTGGCGCTGCACTGGCAGGTCAACGTGATCAAGCCTGAGGGGTTCTTCGGCGGCATGCTCGCCGATCCGGTGGCCCGCAGCGGCGTGGTCGAGCGCGCGGCGCGCTTCCACGCCGAGGCGGCCGCACCGGTGGTGTTCACCCGCTTCACCGTCCCGGAGGGCGAGGGGCTGCTGGTGCGCAACACCGAGTTCATGCGCGCGGTCGGTGAGGCCCAGGAGCTCTTCCGCCCCGACTCCCCCGGCGCGCAGCTGATCCCGGAGATGTCCGGCGCGCTGGACGTGGTCGACAACCAGAAGCTCTCCGGCCTCGCGGGCAACGACCTGGCCGACCGCTTGACCGCCCGGGGGATCGACACGCTGTTCATCACCGGCGTCGCCACGAACCTGACGGTCGAGCAGACCGCCCGCCACGCCACCGATCTGGGCTTCACCGCGCACGTGATCACCGATTGCACGACCGCGGCGGACCCGGCGGTGCACGAGGCGGCCGTGGCGAACCTGAACCTCACGACCGGCGGTTGCCTGAGCAGCGCCGAGGCCCTCGCGCGCCTCGGCGGATGATCACCTGGCCGGTCGGGGGCTGAAGTCCGCCGGGGTGAAGGTGAAGACCGTGTAGGCGCGGTCGTCGAGGGTGAACCGGGTGTGCTTGTTCATGCCGAAGGCCCGGTGCACCTTCAACCCGCGCTGGTTGGTGTTCTCGACGAACACCGCGGCGCTGGGGTACCGGTCGCCGAGCATGAGCGCCATGCCCGACAGCAGCATCCGCACGACGCCCTTGCCGCGGTACTTCGGCGCGACCACCACCGGGCCGCAGTGCAGGACGGGAGCGTCGAGGTTCTTGGTCAGCACCGCGGTCCGCTGCGCCGGCCCGGGCAGCGCGCTGTCGCCTTCGGCGGTCAGCAGGACCCCGGCGAGCTTGTCCTTGTCCTCCACCAGGAACGTGCCGGGACCACCGGTGAACGCCTCCAGCGCCTCCTCGTCCCACTCACCCGGGACGAACCCCTGCTCCCCGCGCTTGTCCTCGGGTACCGCGCTCTCCTGCGCGGACTGGAGCAGTTCGAGGATCGCGGGCCGGTCCTCCTTGGTGGCGAGACGAACAGACATCGGCATGACCCGAGCCTAACCGGGCCTGTCACCAGCGGCGTTGACCGGCTCGGGTTGACGCGGGGCCGAACGCGGAGCACCACCTCCACAACTCCCTAGTGGTACTGGTGCGCTACTGCGTGGCCCTTGCCTCGGCTGATCAGAACTCGGTTGACCGGGACGGTGAGGACGAAGGCGATGGCCAGGGCAGCGGCCAGCGAGAGCCAGAACAGCCAGCTGGTCAGTCCCGCGTCCATCGCTCCCGGGATGAGCACCATGAACAGGTTGTCGACGATCTCCATGACGGTGATCGACAGCGTGTCGGCGGCGAAGGCGACGCCGATGGCCGCGCCGAGACCGACGCCCGCGCGCAGCACGGGGACGATCGTTAGGCTGTAGCCGAACAGGAACGCCAGCGCGATCGCGAGCACGATGGTGGCCAGGTTCCCCCAGCCCAGCGCGGTTCCGATGACCATGCCGAGGACTTCACCGATGGCGCAGCCGGTCAGGCAGTGCGCCGTGGCGCTGATCGCCGATCGGGTCAGCGCGCGACCGTCCTGCTGCTCAACACCGGCGTGGTGGTGCTCGTGGTCCATGATGCCCTCCCCGCAACGGTCCACCGTCGTCCTGAAATCGAACATACCCCTAGGGGGTAGGGGTGTCAACGATCGACATCGACGCCCGGACGAGTACTCTGACCTGCGATTTCAGGACCCGAAAAAATCTGTTGCCGGTGGAACGGGACGCGGCATAGCCTGCGGGCACACAGGAAAGGAGGTGGTCCGACGTTGAATACCAACAGGACTTGTGAGGTGGCTGTCCGCTAGGACCGCCCACGGCACAACAGCCGACCCGACGTGCGCGAATCCCGAAATCCTGTGGATCCCGACGCGGGAGAGCGGTCGGCGAATACCAGGCAGCTACCCGGCCCCGGAGCCCCGAACTGAGTCCGGTTCGGCCTTCTCACCGAGGAGGAAACGGCTCCGGGGCTGCTGCTTGCTCAGGGCCTCAGCGCTGGGCCGATCCCTTGACCGCGCGCAGGTGACCGGCTGCGGCGGCCTCCAGGTGCACCAGGTCGCAGGAGATGCTGGCGAAGGTGTAACCCTGGGCGAGTCGCAGTCCGGCCCCGTCGCCGTCGGAGACGTGGAACCCGGCGGCGATGCCCGCCTCCGCCGCCGCGCTCTGGATCTTCTCGACCGCGGCCTCGAACTCCTCGGCCACGTCGGGATCTCCCGGGTAGGCGCCGCCGACGGCCAGGCACAGGTCGGCCGGGCCGACGTAGACGCCGTCGAGCCCCGGGGTCGCGCAGATCTCGCGAACGTTGGCCAGGCCCTGCGCGGTCTCGATCATCGCGATCACCACCGTCGACTCGTCCGCTTCGATCGGCCGAGGGCCGACCCGCAGGCCCGACCGCATCGGACCGTAGGAGCGGCGCCCGCGCGGCGGGTAGCGGGTGGCCTCGACCGCCGCGGCCGCGTCCTCGGGCGTGTCGACCAGCGGGACGATGACTCCGGCGGCTCCCGCGTCCAGGGCGTGGCCGATCCCGCTGGGCTCGTTCGCCGCGACGCGGACCAGGCCTTTCGCACCGCCGGCGGCATCGATGGCCAGCAACGCGTTGATCATCCCGGAATGGCCGATGAGCCCGTGCTGGACGTCGACGACCAGGTAGTCGTAGCCCACCCGCGCGATCCGCTCGGTGGCCGCCGGGGCGTCCAGCGCGATCCAGTACCCGACGAGCTCCTCACGAGCGCGCAGTTCGCGCGCGAATTCGGCTGCGGACACGGTGTTTCCTCCCGGCGTGGCGATCGGGTCCTCTCACGTCGTTCCTACCGACCCGCACACCGCGTTCCAACAGCCCGCGCCGGGGCGCCGGCTCACAGGCCGAACAACGACACGACCGAGACCAACGCCAGACCCACTACAGCGAGTGCACCGGAGGTCACCGCGAGACGCTGCGCGACGACCTTGCGGCCGACCATCGCGGCGGCCGTTCCGACCATCAGCGCGAGCGGGATCAGCACAGCGCACAGCAGGTCAAGAGGCGCCATCGCCTGATCCCTCCCCGTAACGACGTCGTCAACTCCGGTGGGCGGCACCAACGTAACGATCAGGAGCGCCACCGTCCACACCTCACGGTGGGTGATATCGGGCACTTGGCTCGAACCCGCCACCGCCCCACCGGGTCGTCGTCACGAGCGCGAGTCGCGCAGGCCGTAGACGCGCTCGGCGTTGTCGCGGCCGATCATGCGGGCCACCCGGAGCGCGTCGTCGAAGTTCCAGTCGCCGGACTCGACGTGGTGGGCCAGCGCCCGGCTCATCCCCCTGCGCCAGAGCCTGGCACCGAGGTGGTGCAGCTCCGGCAGGCCCCAGGCGTCGGAGGAGTAGAGGACCTTGGCGAACGGGGCGAGTTCCAGGGATTCGGCGATCACCGCCTCCGAACGCGCTCCGGTGTGGTTGATCGCCAGCCCGACGTCGAAGTGGACGTGCGGGAAGACCTGGGCCAGGTAGGCGGCGTTGCGGTGGAACGGGTAGCAGTGCAGGAGCAGCAGGTCCACGCCGTGCGGCTCGACGTTCTTGATGAACCGGGTCAGCAGCAGCGGATCGCAGCGGTGCAGTTCCAGGTCGGGGTCGCCGTAGGCGGTGTGCAGCTGGATCGGCAGTCCGCGCTCCACGCCCGCCCACAGCGCGAACCGCAGCAGCACCGGATCGCTCACCCGCGTGGCGCCCTGCCGGAGCCACGCGCCGGCCGCCCGGACGACCTCGGCCTCGCCGGGCGGCTCCGGGTCGAAGTCGAAGCCGTACCGGTAGGCGATGATGCTCTTCAAGCCCACCGCCGACCGGCTCGCCAGCGCCTCGCGAAACCGCGACGGCAGCTCCGCCGCCGAGACCCCGGATCCGGCGACCTCCTCCAGCACCGCTTCCAGGCGGACGACCTCGTGGACCGGTCTTCCCGACAGCCCGGCGAACTCCGCCACGCCGAGACCGCTGTCCAGCCCGGTTTCGAGCAGCACGCACCCGACCCCGGAGGCGTCGAGCAGCCGCCGGGTCACCTCGTCCCAGCCCAGCGATCCCCTGACCGCCAGGTACTCCTCGGGCGAGGCGTGCGGCGCCAGCCCCAGCACGGGAGCGCACCACCGGCGCACGGCGAACCCGAGCGGCGAGTCGAACTGCGTCATCCACGGCGGAACGGCGCGGTCGGACTCGGTGAGCAGACCCTCGAACTCCGCCCGCCCGGGATCAGCGGGCAGCACCCCGTGCGCGTGGTGATCCACCAGCGCGATCCCCTCGATCTCCGCGGCCAACGACTCCACGAGCACCACCACCTCTCGAAACCGCGCCCGAATGTACCCAGTTCCCGCAGACGTGGCGCGCGATCCGGCGAGATGATCTGAATCGGGCTATTGTCGTGTTGTTCCAGGGGAATTCACGGTCGATTGTGGACGGTGTCGAGTGGATCGGTGTGTTGCGCAGAGCCGGATCAAGACCCGGTTCGCCCGTTGGGACCTCGCCGGCAACGGCGAGCTGACCCGGCAGGACGTCGAGCGCGAGGCCGAGCGGATCGCCGGCGCCTTCGGCCTCGACCCGGCCGACCCGGCGGCCTCGCGCCTTCGCGCTTCCCTCGGCGCGCTCTTCGACCTCTGCGCCGATCAGGCCGGGGTCTCCCGCGACGGGACGATCACCGAAGCGCAGTTCTCCACCCTCTCCGAAGACCTGATCTTCGAGCAGGGCGAAGCCGCGTTCAACCGCGCGCTGCGCCCCGTCATCGGCGGCGTCGTCGGCGTGTGCGACCGCGACGGGGACGGCAGGGTCGACCGAACCGAGTTCACCCGGTGGCTGGTCATCCTCGGCCTCGACGAGGAGCGGGCCGGGGAGGCCTTCGAGCGCATCGACGTCGGCGGCCGCGGAACGCTGTGCCTCGACGAACTGCTCTCAGCGATCCGCGAATACCACTACGGCAGGCTGGACGTGGAGCTCATCGCGGGCTGATCCGCGGCGAAGCGCTCGGCGGCGATCGCGGTGACCGTGCGCCGGCAGACCTTGCCGGTCGGCGCCAGCGGCAGTTCCGGCAACCGGAGCAGGAACTCCGGGAGCTTGCGACGCTCCAGCCCGCGTTCCCCCTCCAGGAACGCGGTGACCTCGTCCAACGTCAGGTCCTCGGTCCCGGCGGCCTGGCTGATGCACGCGCACAGCCGCTGCCCCAGCTCGTCGTCCGGGACCGGCACGCAGGCCACGTCCACCACGCCGGGATGCGCGCCGATCTCCCGCTCCACCTCGGCCGGGCTGATCTGGAAACCACCGCGCAGCACGGTGTTGTCCATCCTGCCGAGCACGTGCAGCCTCCCGAGCTCGTCCAGCACGCCCCGGTCACCGCTGCGCACCCACCCGCCGCGCGTGCGGTGGCGCTCGTCGAGCTCGGTGGCGGCGACGTAGCTCAGCGGCGTCATCGGTCCGCGCGCCCAGATCTCCCCCGCCTCGCCGGGTCCGGCGTCGCGCCCGACCTCGTCGACGATGCGGATCTCGGCGACCTCCGGGTCGGGTGAGCCGGTTCCCGTCCCCTCGCCCGTGCCGGTGAGCGCGGTGTGGCAGTTGATGCCGTCGGACGACCCGTAGACGGTGATGACCCGCGCGGCGAACCGGCGGGTGCACGCACGGGCGGTGACGTCCGACAGCGGCGCACCGCTGGAGACCACCGCCCGCAGGCTCGACAGGTCCTCGTCCGCTTCGGCGGGGTGCTCGGTGAGCCTGCGCAGCATCGTGGGCACGCCGAACAGGTGGGTCGGCCGGTGCCGGGTGACCGCGCGGAGCGTCTCGCCCGCGTCGAAGCGGTCCTGCAGGACGACGGTGGCGCCGAGCGCGGCGATGCTCACGTGGGTGACGAGCGAACCGTAGGAGGACGCGAGCTTCATCAGCGCCAGGGCCCGCATCGGCTCGTCTCCGCCACTCAACGCCCGCACGTAGTTGGCCCGGCCGCCCGCCATCGCGTTGTGCGAGTAGGCGATCATCTTCGGGTCGGACTGCGAGCCGGAGGTGACCAGGATGCGCACCGGTGCTTCGGGGTCGAGTTCCGGCGGGTGCCAGTCGGCGCCGCTGTCGAGGTCGTCGAAGACGTGCGCCGCGCGCAGCGTCGGCAGCCCGGCGGCGACCTCGGCGTCAGCGGGATCGCTGAAAATGCCTGCTGCTGCTCGGGATCGACCCAGCAGGCTGATCGTGTCCTTGGTTCCGCTCCCTCCGGGGTAGGCCAGCACGACGGCTCCGATGGCGGCCACCGCGAGTTCCGCGACCACCATGCGCCACCCGTTGGGCAACCGGATCCCGATGATGTCGCCCTGGCCGAATCCGTCGGCGCTCAGGGCGGCGGCCACGCGCCGCACCGCCTGGTCGAGGTCCTGGTAGGTCAGCGTCACCTCGCCGTCGATGACGGCTTCGCGTCCCGGGTGCGACCGGACCCGGTCGGTGAACAGGTCGTAGATCGGCCGATCCGGGCACAGTCCCTGCTCGACCCAGTGCGCGCGCAGTTCGGCGGGCACCAGGTCGCGGATCTCGATCCCGTTGCGCGACGTCCAGCTCATGCGAACTCCCAAGGAGGTTGCGGTGACACGTGCGTGGTGTGGTTCAGGGCGCGCTTGAACCGCGGGTCGGCGGCGAGTTCCCGCAGGTCGGTGCACACCGGTGTGCCATCGAGCAGCACCATCCGACCGTCCCGCTCCAGCAGCCGCGCGGGACCTGCCGGGCTCCGCGGGATCACCCCCGCAGCCGAGTAGAGCGAGCTGTCCACGCGGGCGCCGAGCCCGGTGCGCTCGCGGCGCAGCAGCGCGGCCAGGACGCCTGCCGCGCAGACCAGTCCGCCCATGATGTCGGTGAGCGTCATCAGCGACGGCGCGCGGTCGGGTTCGGTGGCCGCCAGGCCGCTGTGGGCCTGCACGAGGAAATCGGTGCCCAGCGGCGGGTCCGGCCAGGGCAGCGGCGTCCACCCCGACGACCACGCGTGGACCAGACCGGGCCTGACGCGGGCGAGTTCGTCGGCGTCGAGGCCGTCGCGTTCGGCACGACCGGGCGCCCAGTTGTGCACGAAGGCGTCCGCCCCGGCCACGAGTTCGCGCAGTTCCTCCCGCCCGGCAGCGGTTCTCAGGTCGATCTCGGTGACGCGCTTGCCGTCGTTGAACACCCGGAACCGGGCCGAGCTGTCCCCCGAGATCGGCGGGATGCCGCGCATCGGGTCGCCACCCGGCGGCTCGACGCGGATCACCTCGGCGCCGAGCATCCGCAGCACGTGCCCGGCCATCGGGCCCTGGATCCGGCGCGTCGATTCGACGACGACGATCCCGTCCAGCGGTTCACCTCCCGTCCAGGGACGAGCCCTCGACGATCCCGGCAGGTCCCGGAACGTGCAGGCGGGAACCCTCGTCGGCTGGCCCGGCTCGTCGCGGACCGGCAGGACGCTCACCCCCGCCTGCCCGGCGGCCTTCAGCAGGTCCCGGAACGGGAACCGGCGCGTGCGGGACATCAGCGATTCCGGGAGCGCGCAGGACGCGGTGGCGAAGCGCTGCTGGAACGGCCACCAGCCGGCGGCCACGTCGGCGGGCTCGGCACCGAGGTGGCTCCAGAACTGCTGCCAGCCTTCGGCTTTCAACGCTTCGAGCTCGAACCGGATGCCGTCCTGCGACCGGAACGGCGGGCGCGGACCGCATTCCCACCGCTCGTCCCAGTCGTCGTCGGTGGTGGCCACCGCGAGGTACTGGCCGACCGCCAGCAGAGCCGCCTGCGCGACCGAGGTGCGCACCGCCTCGACCCGGGCGCCGCGCACCCGCGCCAGCTCGGCCGCCAGCATGCCGTGGACGGCCAGGACTCCGGCCACGGCCGAGGCGTAGTCGACGCCGAGTCGCCTCAGACCCCCGGACGCTCGACCGTGGACGTGCATGATCCCGCAGGCCGCCTGCACGGCGGATTCGTCGCGCAACGCCATCTCCACCGGCCCGGGCCAGTCGATGTCGCACCAGACGGCGGGAAATTCGCCGAGCTCGCGCAGCAGCCCGGCCGCCACCCGCTCGGCGATCACGACGGCTTCCTGCCCTGCACCGAGTACAGAACGCTCGACGACGCCCGGAAACCCGGATCGCGCATGACCTCGCGCACCCGGATCAGCTCCGCCTCGGTCATCCCCGCTGCCAGCAAACCTTCCCGCAGGTGGAAGGTGTGGTTGTACTGCAGCGCGAGCTCGGGCGAGCCCGCGTGGCGGGAACCGATGTGCGGGCGCGGGTCGACGTCGACCAACCCGGCTGAGCGCATCGCGAGGGGCGCCTTGCGGCCCCACTCCGGGTCGCCTCCCCGGGAGCGCATGTGATCGGTCTTCGCCGCGAGGAACTTCTCGTAGACGGCGGCGTCGGTGGCGATCAGGACGGGCTCGTAACCGGTGTCCAGCTCGTCGATCTGCAACCACCCGCCCGGCTTCAGCGCCGTGATCAGCTTGCGCAGCACGGCGTTCCGCTGCGGGAAGTGCTGCAGGACCATGCGGGCCACGATCAGGTCGAAGCGCTCGGCGGGAAGCGGATCGGTGGCGATGTCGTGCTCCACGACCGTCAGGTTCGGGTGCGGTTCGACGTCGCCGGGGGCGATGTCGCCGGCCAGCACGCTGCCGGTGGGGGCGACCCGCTCCGCCAGCCAGCGGGCGACGCTGCCGTGCCCGGTGCCCACTTCGAGGCAGCGCCAGCCGTCGGTGACACCGGTGGCGGCCAGTCGCCCGGTGGTGATGTGGTCGTAGGACGCGGCGAGGCAGCGGTGCTGCTCGGCGTAGTGCGGGCCGTCGTTGGTGAAGACGTAGGCCTGGGATGTCATGTCCACCGTCCCGTTCCGTAGGTCTCGGCGCTTCCGGTGAGCCGGTCCAGCAGTTCGAGCCTGCGCACCTTGCCGGTGCCGGTTCGCGGCACGTCCTCCCACCTCAGGACGACGGGTGCGGACATGGCGGGCAGGCCGTGGCAGGCGTGGCGCCAGGTGTGCTCGGACAGCTCGCCGTCGCTGGTGATCACGACCAGCAGCGGAGGCTCGTCCGCGCGGGCCAGCAGCACGCATTCGATCGCGCGCGGGATGCGTTCTTCCAGGGTGTCCTCGGTGGCCACGCAGCTCCCCTCGGCGGCGCAGTCGACCTCGCGGTCCACCAGGTGCACGCTGCCGTCCCTGGTGCGGATGCCGAGATCGCCTGTGTTCCACCAGGTTCCGACCTTCTTGGCGGCGAACCGCTCCGATTCGCCGAGGTAGTCCAGGCACAGCGCGCGGGTCCGAGCCAGCAGCAGCCCCGTTTCGCCGGGCCGCACCGGCTGGAAGGTGCCGGGATCCACCAGCTTCAGGCGCGTCTTCAACGGGATCGGCCGGCCCACGCGGTGCGTGGTGGAGCGCCGCCGCTGCACCGAGCCGCGGTGGTGGATCCGGAACGTCAGCGGCCCGGTCTCGGTCTGGCCGAACCCGTCGAGCCACAGCGGGTGCTTCCGGCAGCTGGCCTTGAGGAACGCTCGCACGGTGGGCGGGTGCACCGCGTCGTAGGTGCTGATGAACAGCCGGGTGCGGCGGAACGGGTTGGCCAGCCGCGCGGTCAGCGGCTTGAGCCGCACGAACGAAGCGGGCAGCCCCTCCACGACCGTCGGCGGGTGCTGCCGGAGCACCGGGTCGACCTGATCGGGGTCCTGACCGGTCAGGACGACAATCTCGCGCGGCGCGGTGCTCACGGCCACGGCCGTCCAGCAGAACGTCCGCCCGTGGGCGTAGGAGCTGGCGGTGGCCAGCACGTCGTCCTTGCGGATGCCCACGACCGGCGTCGGGAGCGCCTCGAAGCGGGCGAGGTTGGCGATGATCGACCGGGTCGAGTGCACCACGAGCTTGGGCACCCCGGTGGTGCCGGAGGTGTGGGTGATGACCAGCGGTTCGTCGTCCCCGCGCCGGTGCGGCTGCGGAACGCCGCTCCCCCGCAGCTCGTCGAGGTGGACCGCGCCCGGGGCCGGTCCCGTGCTCACGGTCGTGCGCGCGAACGAGGCCAGGTCCACGCCCTCCTCCGCGGCCCGCTCGATCAGTCCGGGCGAGGTCACCAGGACGTCCGGTTCCAGCCGCTTCAGCAGCGCTGAGGCCGTCTCGGCGGGAAGCCGGCCGGACAGCTTCGCGGGCACCGCACCGGCGCGGACGGCGGCGCAGGCGAGCAGGTCGACGTCCCAGTGGTCGTCCTTGAGGATCGCCACCCGGCTCCCGGGCCGCGCGCCCGCCTCCCACCACCAGCCGGAGGCCGCCCGCACGAGTTCGGCGAGCGCGGGCACGTCGTGGTCGGTGCCTGCGCCGGGCGCGATGTCGAACGGCCGGTCCAGGTGCACCGTGGTGGCGTGACCTCGCGAGGCGGCTCGGTCGAAGAGCGCACCCATGTCGTGTGGACGCAACGCGAACTCCTTCGTCAGACCGGAACGGCGGCGCCGAACCTGCTCAGCGCCCGGGAGGCGGCCAGCGCGGCGGTGCGGACCGCCCCTTCGCTGTGCGGGCGCAGGTTCACCCAGTCCCCCGCGTAGTCCACCGGCCCGATCGCGCGTCCCCGGAAACCCGGCAGCGCGGCGAGGGCCGCCGGGGTGCACTCGGGCAGCGCGTGGGCGTGGCGGTGCACGTGCGCCGCGCCGCTGACCGGCAGGTAGCGCCGCGCGGCCTCGATGACGCGGGAGACCACCTCGTGGTCGGGCGCGGCGAGGAGCTCCGGGGTGGATTCAGCGTTGACGACCGCCGTCACCATCCCCTTGCCCGCCGGCACGCGATCCGGGTGCTTGAGGTGGTCGAAGAGGATCGCCGCCAGCAGGTCCTCCTCGGCGCGCGGGGTGATCAGCAGGTAGGGCCTGCCGGGCAGCGCGACCGGGGCCTCGAGCGGAATGGCCACCTTGATCGCCGAGGTGAAGGTGCAGGCGGTCAGGAATTCCGCTTCCGCCGCAGGCGGATTGGCGTGCAAGGCAGCGGCGACGGGAGCAGGCACGCACAGCAGCACCTGCCGCGCGGTGATCACGCCCTCCCCCACCCGCAGCCGCGCGGAGTCACCGCCGGAGACGACTTCGCTCACCGGCCGCCCGATGACCACGTCCAGTTCGGCGGCCATGCGACGGCACGGCTGGTCCATGCCCTCCCGGTAGGTGCGCCAGGTCGACGCGCTGCCGACCGCCTGCTGCATGCCGAGCAGCACCGCCGCCGAGGACCGCCGCGGGTCCCAGAGGCAGAACGACGCGGCGGGTTGGAGCAGGTAGTCGTGCACGTCCGGGTGGTGGCGGGAGGCGAGCGCGGTCACCGTGGCATCGCCCAGGCTCGAACTCTCCGGGCGCTCCGGGTCGATGCGCGTCGGCAGCCGCAGCAGGTCCAGTCGTGCGCGCGGGGACAGCCCGGCTCCGGTGAGCAGGCCGCGCGCGGAACCGAATCCGAGGTGCGCCTCGCCGTCCCGCCACATCGCGATGGGCCTGCCGATCGGCGGCACGTCGGACGGGCGGAAGTTCAACCGGCGCAACAGGTCCCAGGTCGCCGGGTAGCCGCGCGGGGAGATCTGCTCGGCGCCGGTGTCGATCGCGCAGCCGTCGACGCGGGCGGTGGCCATGCGCCCGCCGATCCGCTCGGCCGCTTCGTAGACCCGCACGTCCAGCCCGGCGCGACGCAGTTCGGTGGCGGCGGTGAGCCCGGCGATGCCCGCCCCCACGACGGCCACGTCCACGTCGGGGCTCATCCGATCGCCACCAGGACGTTGGCCAGCACCAGCAGGGCCACGCACGTGCGGTGCGCGGTGAAGCCGAGCTTGCGCGCCCGCATGATGTCCCCGACCGCGAAACCCAGGTGGTACTGCCGCGCGCGCAGCGCGGTGGCGGGCAGCACCAGCAGCGCGAACCACCACGGCGCGACCCCGGTCACCGACGCCAGGGCGCCCAGCAGGAACTCGCCCACCGACAGCGCGCCTATGAACCGGGCGTTGCCGCGCTCGGTGGTCAGCGCGGCGACGGTCGGACGGCCCACGGCGCGGTCGCCGTCGACGTCGTTGGTGTTGGAGTACACCCCGAACATCAGCGGGCCCATGCCGAACAGCACCGCCTGCACCAGCACGAACCCGGAGAACTCGCCGGTGATCAGACCGTGCGGCGCCAGCACCAGGGTCATGCCCAGCACCACCAGGAACGCCTCCTGGAAACCGCGGTAGCTGAGCTTGAGCCCGTAGGAGTACTGCAACGCGGCGGCGAACACCACGACCAGCAGCACCACGCTCCACATCGGACGGTGCGGAGCGGTCAGCACCGCCGCCGTCCACAGGGCGGCTCCGATCGCCGCCGCGCCCCAGGCGAACCGCAGCGCCTGCGACTCGGTCAGCGTTCCGGCGACCAGCGGTTTGCGGAGCTTCTTGCGCAGCCTGTCATCGGGTCCGTAGTTGACCAGGTCGCTGCCGTCTCGGTAGCCGGTGACGTCGTCGAACGCGACACCGGCCACGATCACCGCGACCTCGCCGAGCAGGAACAGCAGCAGCGTCACCGGTTCCGCGGGTGCCGCGGAGGCGACGATCAGGATGCCCAGGTAGTAGTCGTAGACGTCGAACTTGCCGAGCCGCAGGTAGTCCCGAACGCTGCTCGTCGGGCGGGGCGCGACGACCTCAGCGGTCATGCGCACCCCCGCTGAACTCGCGCACGGCGTCGGCGACGCGCTCGACCTCGGTGTCGGACAGGTGCGGGTACACCGGAAGCGCCAGGATCCTCGCGCAGGCGCTCTCGGCACCCGGCCACCCCTCGCCCACCGGGGCGTGCGGCGCGAACGCGGGCTGCTCGGGCAGCGGGCTCGGGTAGTACACGTGCGAACCGATCCCGCGCGCGGCGAGGAACGCGCGCAGCTCGTCGCGCCGGTCGCTCTGCACGCAGTAGACGTAGTAGCACCGGCCATCGCGCCCGGGCGGCGGTGGGACGACGTCGGGCAGCGGGGTGAAGCACGAGGTGTAGTGGTCGGCGATGTCGGCGCGACGCGCCAGCCGTTCGGCGAACCCGGAGTAGCGGTAGGTCTGGAACGCGGCCTGGATCTCGTCGAAGCGGCTGTTGGTGCCCACCACCTCGTGCACGAACCGGGTCCGCTGACCGTGGTTGCGCAGCATCCGCACCCGGGCCCCCAGCTCGGCGTCGCGGGTCACCACCGCACCGCCCTCCCCCGGCATGCCGAACGACTTGACCTGCACGAACGAGTAGACGCCCGCCTCGCCCCACAACCCGGCCGGAGTTCCCGCCAGGACCGCGCCCTGCGCGACCGCGGAGTCCTCGACGAGCCGCACCCCGCGCGAGGAGGCGATCTCGGTCAACCGGGGCATGTCGGCCATGACCGAGAACATGTGCGCGGGCATGATCGCCTTGGTGCGATGAGTGATCCGCGCGGCCACGTCCTCGGGGTCGACGACCGCGGTGCGCCGGTCGACGTCGGCGAACACCGGCTGCGCGCCAGCTTCCAGAACGGCCGAGGCCAGCGGAGCGCACCCGAAGGCCGGAACCACGACCTCGTCACCGGGACCGATCTCCATCGCGCGCAGCACGAGCCCCAGCGCGCTGGTACCGCTGCCGCAGGCGACGACGTCGGCCGCGCCGAGGTCGTCGCGCAGCATCTCCTCGAAGACCCGGGTGCGCTCGCCGAGGATAAACTTCTGCTCCGGTGCCACGCCGATCTCGCGGATGAGGTCGAGCATCACCTTGCGGTCGTTCTCGAACAGGTCGGCTGGGAAGAACGGGATCTCCATCAGGGCCTCCCGGCGTAGAACTCGCGGATCGTCGCGCACACCCCGTCGACCTGCTCGGGCTCCAGGTCGGCGTGCAGCGGGAGCGCGAGAGCTCGGGCGCTGGCGGTCTCGGCGCGCGGGAAGTCACCCCGGCGGTGGCCGTGCGCGGCGAAGCACGGCTGCAGGTGCAGCGGTGCCGGGTAGTAGACCTCGGTGCCGATGCCCCGCTCGGCGAGGTGCTCGGCCAGCGCGTCGCGGAGCTCCACCTCGATCAGCTGCACGTAGAACACCGGCGCGTCGCCGGGATCCGGCAGCGGCACGACACCGTCGAGGCCCGCTCGGTAGCGCTCGGCGAGTGCGGCGCGGCGGGCGATGTCGTCGTCGAGGTGCCGCAGCTTGGCCAGCAGGATCGCGGCCTGGATGTCGTCCATCTTGCTGTTGGTCCCCGCCATCGCGGTCTCGGTGGAGATCGCCGGGAAGTCGTTGAGGGTCCGACCGACCCGCCCGTGGTGGCGCAGCGCCGCGACGGCGTCGGCCACGTGGTCGTCGTCGGTGAGCACCGCGCCCGCGTCGCCGAGCGCGCCGAGCGTCTTGGTGGGGAAGAACGACAGCACACCGCCCGCACCGTGCAGGCCGGC
Source organism: Saccharopolyspora terrae (assembly GCF_004348435.1). NCBI lineage: Bacteria > Bacillati > Actinomycetota > Actinomycetes > Pseudonocardiales > Pseudonocardiaceae > Saccharopolyspora > Saccharopolyspora terrae. The sequence goes on from NZ_SMKS01000005.1 coordinate 78,259, forward strand.
GTGGACGCCGCCGTGGCGCATGCCGATGGCCTCGGCGCTGTCCTCGACCACCGTCAGCGCGAGGTCCCGCGCGACCTCGTTGATCCCGTCGACGTCGGCCATCCGGCAGAACAGGTGCGCGGGCATCACGAAGCGGGTGCGCGGTGTGGCGACCCGGGCGATCTCGTCGGGGTCCAGCGCGTAGGTGGCGGGGTCGATGTCGGCGAACACCGGTGTGCCGCCGGCGAGGACCACGGCCGTGGCGGTGGCGATGAAGGAGTACGCGGGGACCACGACCTCGTCGCCGGAGCGGACGCCGAGGGCCCGCAGCAGCAGGACCAGCGCGTCGGTCCCGCTGTTAACGCCGACCACCCGACGTGCGCCGGTATATTCCGCGAGCGCGGTTTCGAGTTCGCCGACCTGCTCCCCGTGGGAGAACTTCCCGTTGTCGAAGACGTCGCAGATGCGGCCGCTGATCTCGGGCCAGAGCCTTTCGAAGGTGCGCGCCTGGGTGAAGAACGGAACAGGTCCTTCCGCCACTCCCCCAACGAATTCCGTCCCGAGGGACACCGTCGACCAACCCCCTGTGAAGCGCTCGGTACCGCTGCCGGACCTAGATCGAACCTAACGAGTCCTGATCGTCTCCGACGGCTGGAAGAGCCATCTTCACTCCTTCCAGTGAGACACCGTTTTTCCGTCGGCAGAACGACTTCCGGCTCCCGAGGTGATCTGTACAGTCGGCCGGAGCCCGGGATCTCCAGCGCTCCCACTCCACCTACTGGTCCACAGAGGACATCGAACGATGCTGCAACCCTTCGTGATCGGTCTCGGCCGTGCCGGGTCGGGCCTGCACCTGCGGGTGCTCGCGCAGGCCCGGGAGGTCGCGTCCGGGCTGTTCGCGCCCGGTCCCGTGGTGGCCTGCGATACCGACGCGAGACGGCACCGACCGGATGTCACCACGACCGACTCGATCGCCGCCGCGACCGCGCTGCTCGACCCGAACCGGACCGTCGCCCACGTCTGCACGCCGCCGCAGGGGCGCGCGGCGGTCCTCGCCGAACTCGCCGAGCACGGCTTCCGACGCATCATCGTCGAGAAACCGCTGGCCACCGATCTGGACGAGCTCGCGGCGATCACCGCGTTGCGCGAGAGGCACGACCTGGACATCGCGGTGGTCAGCCACTGGCTCGATTCCCGGCTCACCGAGCACCTGACCGGGCTGGTCGGGCGCGGCAGACTGCGGTCGATCACCTTCGACCAGGACAAACCCCGCTTCGCCCGGTCCTGCGCGACCAGCGGGCACCCGACCGCGTTCGACGTGGAGCTGCCGCACTCGCTCGGCGTCGTCCTGCGGCTGGCCGGGGCCGCCGAGCTCACCGAAGCCGAGTGCGCCGACATGCGCTTCGCCGACACCGTGCTGCCCAGGCTGGGCAGCGCCCGGCTGGCGCTGACGCACGCGAGCGGCGTGCGCAGCGAGATCCGGTCCGACCTGACCGCGCCGATCCGGCGCCGCCGCATCACCCTCGAACTCGACGGCGGCCGGGTCGTCGGCCACTACCCGATCGGGGCCGACGACGACCACGCGCAGCTCGACATCAACGGTCGCAGTGCGGTTTTCCGCGACGACGCGCTGACCCGGTGGATGGTCCGCACCTACCTCCACCACCTCCGGCCCGCAGGCGAGCACGGCACCTTCGGCCTGCACGCCGACATCATCCGACTGCTCACCGCGGCCAAGGAGAGGACGCTCGCGCATGCGCGCTGACCAACTCGCCGGGATCGGCGACGAAGCCGCCGCCGCGCTGCCGGAGCAGATCGCCGCGATCACCGGGCTCGGTTGGTCCGGGATCGAGCTGCGCGCGGTCGACGGCCACGCGCTGGCCGACCTGGACTCCTCGCGGTTCCTGCGGGTGCACCGGGCGGTCCGGGCCGCCGGGCTGCGCGTGGTGTGCCTGGATTCGCGCATCGGCAACTGGTCACGTCCCATCACCGCGCCGCCGACGGCGGACCTGCGGGAACTCGACGTGCTGGCCGAGCGGTGCGCGAGCCTGGGCACCCGCTACATCAGGATCATGTCCTACCTCTCCGACGGGCTGGACGAACCGGAGTGGCAGGCGCGCGTGCTGGACCGGATCGCGCTGCTGAGCGACCGAGCGGCCCGCCACGGCGTGGTGCTGCTGCACGAGAACTGCTCGGGCTGGGCCGGTTCGGACCCCGAGCGGATGCTGCGGCTGGTGGACGCCGGTGGGCCGTGCCTGCGGCTGCTGTTCGACGTGGGCAACGGCGTCGATCACGGCTACGGCGCCGTCGACGTGCTCCGGCGGATCCTGCCGCACGTCGAGCACGTGCACGTCAAGGACGCCGTCGGCTCTCCCGGCCACGCCGAGTACGTGCTCCCCGGGGACGGGAACGCGCGGGTGCGCGACTGCCTGCGGATGCTGCTCGACCACGGCTACACCGGCGCGTTCTCCCTCGAACCGCACCTGCTCACGCGGCCGCACGAGGGACTGGCCGCCACCGATCCGGCTCCGTTCCTGCAGGCCGGGCGACGGCTGGAGGAGCTGTTGCAGGCCGCACCCACCGGCGTCGCCTGATGCCCTTCACCGACGACGACTGCGCGCTGCTGCTGGAACTGCTGGGCACGCCGACGGTCAGCCCGCTGGAGACTACGGAACCCCCGCAGCTCTGGCAGGCCCAGCGCCGCTACGCCCGCGCCGCCGAGGAGATCGGGTTCCAGGTGCTGCACCACGGCCCGCCCGATCCGAGGGTGCTCGACCGCTCCGACGTGCCCGAGGTCGTGCGCCGCGCGGGACCGGGCTTCCTCGACGCGCAGCCCAGCCTGCTGCTGCGCCTCGGGCCCGACCTGCCGCGTTCGGCGACGGTGATGTTCAACGTGCACCTGGACACCGTCGCGGGCCTCGAACCCGCCGGTCTGCACTCGGGGCGGTTCACCGGGCGTGGCGCGATCGACGCGAAAGGCCCTTCGGTCGCGCTCCTCTCGGGAATCCGGGACGCCCTGGCCACCGAACCCGCGCTGGGGCGCGATGTCTCCGTGCTGGTGCAGGTGGTGTCGGGCGAAGAAGGCGGTGCGATGGGCACCTTCGGCACCCGACCGCTCGTCGAGCGCGGTCACGTCGGCAGGCTCAACATCTGCTGCGAACCCACCGGCCTGCGCTACCTGCCGCGATCCACGGCGTCGATGACCGCGCGGATCCGGGTCGACGGCCACGGCTCGATCGACGACCGGCCCGACGCCGGCCACAACGCGACCGTGCTGCTCGGGTTCCTCGCCCAGCACCTGGCCGACAGGCTCGATCCGGCCGACCGCTCCGGCCGGTTGTGCGTGGCCGGACTGGGCACCGGCGACCTGCACAACCGCGTCTACGGCTCCGGTGACCTGCTGCTCAACCTCACCTACGCCACCACGGCGGAAGGAGCCGACGCCGAGGTCGCGCTGGACCGCGAGGTGGAGGCCGGGCTCGACCGGTTCCGGGAGCTGTTCGCCGGGAGCCGCGAGTTCGCCCGCACCGCGCGGGACGCGGCGGCGATCACCCGCGTCGACTGGCTCAAGCGCGGCCTGCCCTGCCTGGACAACAGCGACCCGTGGGCCGAGGACCTCCTCGCCCGCTCCGGCGCGCAGCGCTGGCCGGACGACGAACCGGGCTTCACCTGCGACGCGATCTGGCTGCACGACCTGCCCGGCAGCTACACCGCCGTGCTCGGGCCCGGCCGCCTCGACACCAACAACGCCCACGCCGAAGGCGAGTACGCCGACCGCGCCGAGCTCGAGGAGTTCGCGGCCGTCGTCTCGGCCGTGCTCACCGGATTCGCCCGGCAACGCACCGGAGAGGAACACCACGATGCACCCGCAGCCTGACGTCGTGCAGGTCCCGCACGAACGACTGCACCGCCTGGTCACCGAGCAGTTCCGCGCCCGCGGCGTGCCCGACGATCGCGCTCAGCTGGCGGCCTCCGCGCTGTGCCACGGCGACCTGTGCGGCTTCGACTCGCACGGCGTGTTCAACCTGCCCCGCCTGTACCTGCCGCTGTTCGACGCCGGCCGCGTCGACCCGCGCGCCGAACCGGTCACCCGGACCGATCTGGGCGCCTGCGCGACGATCGACGCCGGACGTGCGCTGGGCCTGTGGGCGGCGTCGGAGGCGATGGACGACGCGATCGAGCGCGCCCGGCAGCACGGGATCGGCCTGGTGTCGGTGCACGGCGCCACCCACTTCGGCTGCGCCGGTTTTCACGCGGCACGCGCCGCCGAGCAGGGCCTGATCGGTGTCGTCGCGAGCAACTGCGGCGGTCAGCGCATCGCCCGTCCCCCGCACGGCGCGCTGCCGCTGCTGGGCACCAACCCCCTCGCGGTGGCCGCGCCCGCGTTGCCGGAGCACCCCTTCCTGCTGGACATGAGCACGACCGTGGTGCCCACCGGCAAGGTCCGGGTCGCCGCCGGTGACGGTGCGGCGGTTCCGCAGGGATGGTTGGCCGACGACACCGGGCGCCCGGTCACCGATCCGAGCGCCTTCGACAACGGCACCGCCCACCTGCGCTGGCTCGGCGGAGACCCCGACACCGGCGCCTACAAGGGATTCGGCCTCGGGTTGGTCGTCGAACTCCTCGCCGCCCTGCTGTCGGGTTCCGCCCTCGGCCCCACTCGGGAGGCGCTGCTCGGCGACGCCGGGCGCGACGACGACATCGGCTACTTCGTGCTGGCCATCGACGGTGAGCGGCTGCGCCCCGGTTTCGCCGAGGCCGCGCGGGCGATGTTCGGCGCGGTGCTCGACTGCCCGCCCGCGGGCGAGGTGCACTACCCGGGCTGGTGGGAGGCGGAGCGGGCGGTGCGCCGGCGGCGGGACGGCGTTCCGGTCCGTCGGGAACTGCTCGTGCAGCTGCTCGAACTCGACGAAGCGGTGGTCGGCTGATGCGCCGCGTCGCGGTCGTCGGACTCGGCGCCATCTCCGCGTACTACCTCGCCGCCGTCGAGGCCGAACCGGAATGGCGGCTGAGCGCGGTGTGCGACGTGCGCCCCGAGAAGCTGCGCGGGTTCGCACCGGAGGTCCCGGGCTTCCAGGACCACCGGGAGCTGTTCGAACGCGTCGAGCTCGACGCCGTCGTCGTCACCGCCCCCAACGACGTCCACGCCGAGGTCTGCCGGGACGCGGTGCGGCACGGCATCGCGGTGTGCGTGGAGAAACCGCTCGCGGTCGCCCTGGCCGACGCCCGCGAGCTGGTGGACCTGTCCAGGCGGCTGGGAGTTCCGCTGCTGACCTCCTTCCACCGTCGCTACAACGACAACGTGCTCCGACTGCGCTCCGAGGTCGCCGCGCGCGGCGGGGTGACGGCGATGCGGGTGCGCTACCTGGAGCGCATCGAGGAGCACATCGGCGGCGACACCTGGTACCTCGACCCGGCCCGCTGCGGAGGCGGGTGCGTGGCCGACAACGGGCCCAACGCCTTCGACCTCGTCCGGCTGTTCCTCGGCGACGTCGAGCTGGCGCACGCCGTGGTCAAGCAGGAGCGCGGAACCGACCGGCAGGCCGTCGTCGAGCTGGAATCGACCTCCGGGTTCCCGGCCGTCGTCGAGCTGGACTGGTCGCACCCGGGCGAGACCAAGGACGTGGAAGTGCTGCTGGCGGACGGAACTCGGCTGCACGCCGACATGCTGGCCGGGCACCCGGGGTTCAAGAACTCGCTGTGGCACGAGTACCGCGGAGTGCTCGACGCCTTCGCCTCCACGACCTGCACCGACCCCGGTGGTCTGGCTGCGCTGGAGCTCGTGCACTCGGTCTACCGGGAGGCGCGGTGAACCCCGAGGAGGACGGTCCGAAGAGGACGTTGACGGCACGGGTCGTCAAGGTCCTGGTGCATCACCGCCGCGAGCGCGGCATGTCGCTCGAACCGCACGCGAGCCGCTGCGTCAGGGCCGGTGACGTGCACGAACTCGTCACCACCGACCACGTCGAGACGGCGTCGGGAGCGCGCATCGACCGGGTGGCGTTCCTCGGCTTCGCCGAGTTCGACCACGGCGGCGTGATCGACCGCGGTGACCGGCTCCGCATCGCAGACCGCGTCGTCGGCACCGTGCTCGGCTTCGACGCCTGTCACTTCCCCAACCACTACAACATCCTCATCCACACCGAAACACCGCTCAGCGGAGGCGATCTGGACCTGCGACCGGAGGAGCAGCTGACCTTCGCCCAGCCTCCGGAAGCCACTGCCTCAGGTGTGGGGCTCAGCTCGCACCGCCGCGGGTTCTGAGGCGGTTCTCCTGCGAGGACGCGCCGACGCCGCGTGTTGGACTGCATGAGTCGGCGCGCCCGGAGCAGGAGGACCGCAGCGCTTTCCCGTTCGGGAGGTTTCGGCCACCCGCACCGCGACAACGCTCAAAGGTGCTGCACGTTCTCGCCTGCGAGCTTGCCTCGGGTGTCCAGCAGCAGGCACCGCGAGGCGACCAGCCGCACCGGGTCGTAGCAGGAGTGGTCCTGCAGCACGATCGCGACATCGGCCTCCCGCAGACCTTCGTCGAGGTGCTCCACGCGGTTCAGCGGCCGGCCCACGACCTCGAACCCCGGCACGTGCGGGTCGTGGTAGGCGACCTCGGCACCGGCGCGCAGCAGTCCGGCGGCGACCGGAACCGCGGGCGTCTCGCGGATGTCGGCGATGTCGGGCTTGTAGCTCACCCCCAGCAGCAGCACCTTGGCTCCGTCGACGGGCGCACCGCTGTCGCGCAGCAGCTGTTGCGCCCGGGACACCACGTGCTCGGACATCCGCTCGTTCACCTCGCGGGCGGCGGCCAGCGTCCGGAACGCGAAACCGGCTCCTTCTGCGGCGCTGTGGAGGTAGACCGGATCGACCGGGATGCAGTGGCCGCCGACACCGGGCCCCGGCTGGAAGGGGGCGTAGCCGAAGGGTTTGGTGCCCGCGCAGTGCAGCACGTCCCACACGTCGATGCCGATCCGGTCGCAGAACAGCGCGACCTCGTTCACCAGCGCGATGTTGACGTAGCGGTAGGTGTTCTCCAGCAGCTTGGCCATCTCCGCCTCGCGCGTCCCGCGCGACACCACGAGGGTGTCGATGAAGCGGCCGTAGAACGCCACTCCGTACTTGGCGCACAGCGGGGTCACGCCCGCGACCACCTTCGGAGTGTTGCGCACGCCGAACTGCGGATTCCCGGGATCGATGCGTTCCGGCGAGTAGGCCAGGTGGAAGTCCTCGCCCGCGCGAAGCCCGCTCCCGCTCTCCAGGATCGGGCGGACGACGTCCTCGGTGGTCCCCGGGTAGGAGGTGGATTCCAGCACGACCAAGGTGTTCGGCCGCAGGTTCTCCCCCACCGCGCGCGCGGCCGCGCGGACCGAGCTCAGGTCGGGAGCCCCGTCGGTGAGACCGGTGGGCACGCACAGCACGACGGTGTCGGCGTCAGCGATCACCGACGGTTCGTTCGTGGCGCGGAACCCCGTGGCCACCATGTCGGTGACCGCGGAGTCCGGGACGTCGGCCACGTGCGAGCGACCCGCGTTGAGACCCGCCACCACCTCGCCGGAGATGTCGAAACCGGCGGTGCTCATGCCGGTCTCGTGGGCGCGGGCCAGCAGCGGCAGACCGACGTACCCCAGCCCGACCACGACCAGGTCGAGTCGCGGATCGGTCATGCCTGGAAGCCGCCGAACGCCGGGAGTTCGTGCGCGCCGTGCCCCGGGGCCAGCTCGATGCCCGGCCCCGTGCAGGTGGGCGTCGGGTGCAGCGTGATCGCGCGGTCCGTGTCGTTGATGACCACGTGAGTCCCGGTCGGCAGCGCGTGGCAACCCTGCGGGTTCTGGAACTTCTCCACGGGGACGGCTGCGTCGGCGATGAACACCAGGACCTGGCCGGACGGGGCCTGCGCGCCGGCCGATCCGACGACTCCCATCACCAGCAGAGCGGAGGCGAGCAGAACCGATGCGATGCGTCGAATTCTCATGTCATGTTCCTTTCCCCGATTGCTCATCGCGGAACTCCCGCGATGAGGCGCGCTCCGCCCAGGGCGTCTTGAGCTGGAAACCCCGGGAAAACAGCGGACCGGACTGTAGCAACGGCCGAAAACCCGCGCAGGGAGAAGAGATCTGCATCAATCGCAACGCATGGATAGTGCGCTCGATCGTGCGACTCGGACTGCCGCCGGAACGGAACCGTGCTCCCATTCTGAATCGAAGGACGGTCCTTCAACCCTTTGTGAACGAAGGAGTTCAATTCGCATGCTCTCCAAATTCGGGAAGAAGTCCGGCATTTTCGGCGCGACCGCCGCGCTGGTCGCCGCTCCGCTGATCGCCGCCACCGTGTCGGCGCACGCCGAACCCTCCCCCGCTCCCGAGGCCAAGGCGCTGCTGTCGTGCGACATGGCCGGAACGGCCGCGTTCTCCCCGGCCCTGTCGACGAACCCCGCCGGCGCGGACACCCAGCTGAAGGTCGAGGGTGAGGCGACCAACTGCGCCCCGGCCAGCCGTGCGGCGGAGGGCGTCGTGAGCGCGACGTTCTCCGGCGACATGGCGGGCAAGATGTCGTGCACCTCGCTGCCGCGCGGCGTCGGTGGCGACGTCGACATCACCTGGAAGTACGAGGACGGCAGCACCAAGACCAGCAAGGCGAACTTCGAGCTGAACCTCGAAGGCGACCTCACCAACGCGACCAAGCCCGCGGGCGGCGCGTTCACCGGCAAGACCACCTCCGGTGAGTTCGCCGAGGCCTCCCACAAGGGCAGCGCGCAGTTCGACCTCGCCTCGGCGGCGGGCGGCTGCCTCGCCGGGGGTCTGGACTCGCTCGACTTCGCGGGCAAGTACGAGCTCAGCCAGTAGGTCCGCGGGCGATGCGAGGGGCGGAGCTGCGGCTCCGCCCCTCGCTTCGCCCGCTAAACCAATCAAGCGCGCTTGATTTTTCTCCGACGCGGGCCCACCCTGGTCGGCATGGCCAACGTGGGCGCTCTGCTGGACGACATGTGCGTGGAAGGTGACGAGCTCGACGAACTCGTCACTGAGCTGGACGAGGAGCAGTGGGCTCGCCCCACGCCCGCCGAGGGGTGGACGATCGCGCACCAGATCGCCCACCTGGCCTGGACCGACGACGTGGCGCTGCTGTCGGCGACGGATCCCGACGCCTTCGCGGCCGTCGTGGACGAGGCCGCGCGCAACCCCCTCGGCTTCGTCGACGAGGGCGCCGAGGAGCGCGCCCGCGCCCGGCCCGCCGACCTCATCTCGACCTGGCGCCTCGGTCGCGCTCGGCTCGCCGAGACGCTGCGCCGCGTCGAGGACGGGCGCAAGCTCCCCTGGTTCGGCCCGCCCATGGGCGTCGGTTCGATGGCCACCGCGCGGCTGATGGAGACCTGGGCGCACGGTCAGGACATCGCCGACGCGCTCGACGTCACCCGCACGCCCACCGCGCGGCTCCGCAACGTCGCGCACATCGGCGTGCGCACCCGCGACTTCGCCTACGCCACCCACGGCCAGACCCCGCCGGCCGAACCGTTCCGCGTCGAACTGGTCGGCCCCGGCGGCGAGGCGTGGGAGTGGGGCCCGGCCGACGCCGCGCAGCGGATCACCGGTCCCGCGCTGGACTTCTGCCTGCTGGTCACGCAGCGGCGGCATCCCGACGACCTCGCCGTCGAGACCGTCGGAGCCGACGCCGCGCACTGGCTGACCATCGCGCAGGCGTTCGCCGGAGCACCCGGCGAGGGCCGGAAGCCGGGGCAGCACTCGTGATCGGCGCCGACCCCGAACTCCTCCGGATCGGCAACTGCTCCGGCTTCTACGGCGACCGGCTCTCCGCGATGCGCGAGATGCTCACCGGCGGTGAGCTCGACGTGCTCACCGGCGACTACCTGGCCGAGCTGACGATGCTCATCCTCGGCCGCGACCGGCTCAAGGACCCCGATCTCGGCTACGCCAAGACCTTCCTGCGCCAGCTGGAGGAGTGCCTCGGCCTCGCCTCGGAGCGGAGCGTGCGGATCGTGGCCAACGCCGGCGGCGCGAACCCCGCCGGTCTCGCCGCGCGGATCCGCGAGCTCACCGAGCGCCTGGGCCTGGACGTGTCGGTCGCGCACGTCGAGGGCGACGACCTGACCGCGCGCGCCGCCGAACTCGACCTCGGCGCGCCCCTGGTCGCCAACGCCTACCTCGGCTGCTGGGGCATCGCGGAGTGCCTGAACGCCGGTGCCGACGTGGTGGTCACCGGCAGGGTCACCGACGCCTCGGTCATCGTCGGGCCCGCCGCGGCCCACTTCGGCTGGGACCGCACCGACCACGACGCGCTCGCGGGAGCCGTCGCCGCGGGTCACGTCATCGAGTGCGGCACGCAGGCCACCGGCGGCAACTACGCGTTCTTCACCGAGATCGCCGACCTGACCCGGCCCGGGTTCCCGATCGCCGAACTGCGGCGGGACGGTTCGAGCGTGATCACCAAGCACCCCGGCACCGGTGGCGCGGTCACCGTCGACACCGTGACCGCGCAGCTGATGTACGAGGTCCAGGACGCGCGCTACGCGGGCCCGGACGTCACCACCAGGCTCGACACCATCGAGCTCGGCCAGGACGGCACCGATCGGGTCCGGATCAGCGGCACGCGCGGCGAAGCCCCGCCGCCGGAGCTGAAGGTCTCGCTCAACGGGCTCGGCGGGTTCCGCAACGAGATGGCCTTCGTCCTCACGGGTCTGGACGTCGAGGCCAAGGCCGAACTCGCGCAACGCCAGCTCGAAGCCGGGCTGGTCCGGCGACCGACCGAGCTCACCTGGACGCTGTCGCGGCTCGACCGACCTGACGCCGACACCGAGGAGCGGGCCAGCGCGATCCTGCGCTGCGTGGTGCGCGATCCCGACCAGGACGTGGTGGGACGCGCGTTCTCCGGCGTGGCCGTGGAGATGGCGCTGGCGAGCTATCCCGGGTGCAGCCTCACCAGCGTCCCCGGCAAGGCCTCCCCGTACGGGGTGTTCACCGCGGGCTACGTCGACCAGGCCCAGGTGCCGCACGTCGCGGTGCTCCCCGGCGGCGAGCCCGTCGACGTGCCACCGGCCCCGGAGACCCGATCGCTGGAAGCGCTGCCCGAACCCGCCCTGCCGCAACCGCTTCCGGACGGACCCAGCAGGCGGGTCCCGCTGGGCACGTTCGTGGCCGCGCGCAGCGGCGACAAGGGCGGCAACGCCAACGTCGGTGTGTGGGTGCGCACCGAGCAGCAGTGGCGCTGGCTGGCGCACGCGCTCACCGTCGACCGCCTGCGCACCCTGCTCCCGGAGGCCGCCGAGCTGCCGATCACCCGCACGGTGCTGCCCAACCTGCGGGCGCTGAACTTCGTCGTGGAGGGAATCCTCGGCGAAGGTGCGGCGTCCCAAGCCCGTTTCGACCCCCAGGCCAAGGGACTCGGCGAATGGCTGCGGTCCCGGCACATCGACGTTCCGGAGGCGCTGCTGTGAACCCGTGGGACGACGACGAGCGGCGCGTGCTGCGCGACACCGCGCGCCGCTTCGTCGAGACCGAGGTCCTGCCGCATCAGGACCGGTGGGAGCGCGAGGGCGAACTACCGCGTTCGCTGCACGAGAAGGCCGGTGCGCTGGGGCTGCTCGGCGCCGCACTGCCCGTCGAGGTCGGCGGTGGCGGCGGTGACCTCATCGACGCCGCGGTCATCGCCGAGGAGATGCACTACGCCGGCTGCTCCGGCGGCACCTTCGCCTCGCTGTTCACCTGCGGAATCGCGGTGCCGCACATGGCTTCCGCCGGTGATCCGCGGCAGATCGAGCGCTGGGTGAAACCGACTCTGGCCGGGGACAAGATCGGGTCGCTGGCCATCACCGAGCCCGGCGGCGGTTCCGACGTCGGTCACCTGCGCACCCGCGCGGACCGCGACGGCGACCACTACGTGGTCAACGGCGCCAAGACGTTCATCACCTCGGGATGCCGCGCCGACTACGTCGTCACCGCCGTGCGCACCGGTGACGACGGCGCGGGCGGGGTGTCGTTGCTGGTGGTGGAGAAGGACGCTCCCGGGTTCACCGTTTCCCGCAAGCTGGAGAAGATGGGCTGGCACGCCTCCGACACCGCCGAGCTCTCCTTCACCGACGTCCGCGTCCCGGCGGAGAACCTGGTGGGACCGGAGAACTCCGGCTTCCTCCACATCGCCCAGGCGTTCCTCAGCGAGCGCCTCTCGCTGGCGGTGCAGGCCTACGCCAGCGCGCAGCGCTGCCTGGACCTGGCCGAGCAGTGGTGCCGCGACCGCGAGACCTTCGGCCGCGCGCTGATCACCCGGCAGGCCGTGCAGAACACGCTCACCGAGATGGCCCGCAAGATCGACGTCGCCCGCGTCTACACCCGGCGGCTGGGCGAACGCGCCGTCGCCGGTGAGCAGGACCTGACCGTCGAGGTGTGCTTCGCCAAGAACACCGCGGTGGAAACCGGCGAGTGGGTCGCCCACCAGGCGTTGCAGCTGTTCGGCGGGCTCGGCTACATGCGCGAGTCCGAGGTCGAGCGCCAGTACCGGGACATGCGCATCCTCGGCATCGGCGGCGGGACCACCGAGATCATGACCGGACTGGCGGCGAACCGATTGGGGTACCGAGCATGACGATCCTGCGATCCGCGCTGGACACCGGCTCCGGGGAGTACGCCGAGGCCACCCAGGCGATGCTCGACAAGATCGCCGAGGTCGACGAGGCGCACGCGACGGCGGTCGCCGGTGGTGGCCCGTCGAAGGTCGAGCGGCACCGCAAGCGCGGCAAGCTCACCGCCCGCGAGCGCATCGAGCTGCTCATCGACGAGGACTCGCCGTTCCTGGAGCTGTGCCCGCTGGCCGCGTGGGGCAGCGACTTCCAGGTCGGCGCGTCGGTGGTCACCGGCCTCGGCGTCGTCGAAGGCGTCGAGTGCATGATCGTCGCCAACGACCCGACCGTGCGCGGCGGCACCTCCAACCCGTGGACGCTGCGCAAGTCGTTGCGCGCCAACGAGATCGTGGAGCGCAACCGGCTGCCGGTGATCTCCCTGGTCGAGTCCGGCGGCGCGGACCTGCCGACGCAGAAGGAGGTCTTCATCCCGGGCGGCGCGCTGTTCCGCGACCTCACGCGGCTGTCGGCGGCCGGAATCCCGACCATCGCGCTGGTCTTCGGCAACTCCACCGCCGGCGGCGCCTACATCCCGGGCATGTCCGACCACACGGTGATGGTCAAGGAGCGCTCGAAGGTGTTCCTCGGCGGTCCGCCGCTGGTGAAGATGGCCACCGGTGAGGACGCCGACGACGAGTCGCTGGGCGGGGCCGACATGCACGCCTCCGTGTCGGGCTTGGCGGACCACTTCGCCGTCGACGAGCCGGACGCGCTGCGCATCGGCCGCTCCATCGTCAAACGCCTGAACTGGCGCAAGAAGGGACCGACCCCGCGCGCGGAGGTGCGCGAGCCGCTGCACCCGGCCGACGAGCTGCTGGGCGTGGTGCCCACGGATCTGAAGGTGCCGTTCGACCCGCGCGAGGTGATCGCGCGCGTCGTCGACGGCTCCGACTTCGACGAGTTCAAGCCGCGCTACGGATCGAGCCTGGTCACCGGCTGGGCCGAGCTGCACGGATATCCAGTCGGCATCCTCGCCAACGCCCGCGGCGTGCTGTTCTCCGAGGAGTCGCAGAAGGCCACCCAGTTCATCCAGCTGGCCAACCGCGCCGAGACTCCCCTGCTGTTCCTGCACAACACCACCGGTTACATGGTGGGAGCCGAGTACGAGCAGGGCGGCATCATCAAGCACGGCGCGATGATGATCAACGCGGTGTCCAACAGCAAGGTCCCGCACATCTCGCTGCTGATGGGCGCCTCCTACGGCGCCGGCCACTACGGCATGTGCGGCAGGGCCTACGACCCGCGCTTCCTTTTCTCCTGGCCCAGCGCGAAGTCCGCTGTGATGGGCCCCGCCCAGCTCGCCGGAGTGATCTCGATCGTCGGCCGCGCGGCCGCGGAGGCCAAGGGCCAGCCGTTCGACGAGGCCGGTGACGCGGCGATGCGGGAGGCGGTGGAGAACCAGATCGAAGCCGAGTCCCTGCCGATGTTCCTGTCCGGACGGCTCTACGACGACGGCGTCATCGACCCGCGCGACACCCGCTCGGTGCTGGGGATGTGCCTGTCGGCCATCCACAACGCCCCGATCGAAGGCGCCGAGGGCTTCGGCGTCTTCCGGATGTGAGGTCCTGAAGCGATGATCACCCATGTTCTGGTCGCCAACCGCGGTGAGATCGCCCGACGGGTCTTCGCCACCGCCCGCCGCATGGGCCTGTCGACCACGGCGGTCTTCTCCGATACCGACGCGTCCGCGCCGCACGTCGCCGAAGCCGACGTGGCGGTCCGGCTGCCCGGCGACACCCCGGGTGAGACGTACCTGAGGGCCGAGCGGCTCGTGCAGGCCGCGAGGTCCACCGGTGCCGACACCATCCACCCCGGGTACGGGTTCCTCTCGGAGAACGCCGCGTTCGCGCAGGCGGTTTCCGACGCCGGGCTCCGCTGGGTGGGTCCGCCGGTCCAGGCCATCGAGTCGATGGGCTCCAAGGTCGAGGCCAAGAAGCTGATGTCCGACGCCGGGGTCCCGGTGCTGCCCGAGCTGGACCCCGAGTCCGTCACCGAGTCCGACCTGCCGGTCCTGGTCAAGGCCTCCGCAGGCGGCGGTGGTCGCGGCATGCGGGTGGTGCGGACGCTGGCCGAGCTGCCGGAGCAGCTCGACGCCGCGCGTCGCGAAGCCGAGTCGGCCTTCGGCGACCCGACCGTGTTCTGCGAGCGCTACCTGGAGACCGGCCGGCACATCGAGGTGCAGGTCCTCGCCGACGCGCACGGCACGGTGTGGGCGCTCGGCGAGCGCGAGTGCTCGATCCAGCGCAGGCACCAGAAGGTCGTCGAAGAAGCGCCGTCCCCGCTGGTCGAGCGCATCGGCCCGCAGATGCGGGAGCGGCTGTTCGAGTCCGCGCGGCTCGCGGCCTCCGCCATCGGCTACGAGGGCGCGGGGACCGTGGAGTTCCTGGCCGACGAGCGGGGCGAGTTCTTCTTCCTGGAGATGAACACGCGCCTGCAGGTCGAGCACCCGGTCACCGAGAACACCACCGGAGTCGACCTGGTTCGGCTCCAGCTGCAGATCGCCGACGGCCACGCGCTTCCCACCGAACCTCCCGCATCCCGAGGTCATTCGATCGAGGTCCGGCTCTACGCCGAAGACCCCGCGCACGACTGGCGCCCGCAGAGCGGAACGATGGAGCGCATCGAGTTCGGCGACACCGCAGCGGAGTTCACCGTCCTGAGCACTCCGGGGGTCAGGCTGGACTCCGGTTTCGCCGACGGGGACGCGGTGAGCATCCACTACGACCCGATGCTGGCCAAGGTCATCTCCTTCGGCGAGAGCCGGGAGGAAGCCGCGCGGCTGTTGGCCGCGAGCCTGGCGCGAGCCGAGATCCACGGCCTGGTCACCAACCGGGACCTGCTCGTGCGCATCCTGCGGCACCCGGCGTTCCTGGCCGGTGACACGGACACGGCGTTCTTCGACCGCCACGGCCTGCCGGCCCTGTCCCGCCCGCTGGCCACCGACGACACCGCCGACCTCGCCGCGGTCGCCGCCGCGATGGCCGCGGCCGCCGAGAACCGCCTCACCGCGCGGGCCAACGCCCGGATCCCGTCGGGGTGGCGGAACCTGCCGTCGGTGCCGCAGACCAAGACCTACACCTGCGGGGACCGCGAGATCGAGGTGTCCTACCTCGCCAAGCGCACCGGCGTCGAGGTCGCCGACCACCCGGGACTCGCGCTGGTGGAGGCGACCCCGACCCGCGTCGTGCTCGACGTTCCGGGTGAGCACGGCCCGGTCCGCCGGAGCTTCGACATCGCCCGCTACGACGACCGCGTCCACGTCGACTCCCCGCTCGGGCCGGTCGCGCTGGCGCGCGTGCCGCGTTTCACCGACCCCGCCGACCTGGTCACCGAGGGGTCGCTGCTGGCCCCGATGCCCGGCAAGGTCATCCGCCTCGCCGCCACCGTCGGAGACCGCGTCACCGCAGGTCAGCCGATCCTGTGGTTGGAGGCGATGAAGATGGAGCACACCATCGCCGCCCCCGCCGACGGCGTGCTCAGCGAGCTCGACGTCGTCGCGGGGCAGCAGGTCGAGGTGGGAACCGTGCTCGCCGTGGTCGACACCCCGGACACCGAGGAGAACGCATGAGCTTCATCGAGTCCGACGAGCGCAAGGAACTGCGCGCTTCCGTCGCCAAGCTCGCCCAGCGCTACAACCACGTCGACTACGTGCTGCCCAAGGCGCGCCGGCACGAACCGCTCACCGAGCTCTGGTCCGAGGCGGGCAGGCTCGGGTTCCTCGGCGTCAACATCCCCGAGGAGTACGGCGGCGGCGGTGCCGGGATCTACGAACTCGCGCTGGTGCAGGAAGAACTCGCAGCCCAGGGCGCCGGGCTCCTGCTGGTCGTGGTCTCCCCCGCGATCTGCGGCACGATCATCACCAAGTACGGCACGCCCGAGCAGAAGCAGCGCTGGCTGCCCGGCCTCGCCGACGCCACCACCACGATGGTCTTCGCCATCACCGAACCGGACGCGGGCTCGAACTCGCACCACATCACCACCACCGCCCGTCGCGACGGCGACGACTGGATCCTGCAGGGCCAGAAGGTGTTCATCTCCGGCGTCGACCAGGCCGACGCGGTGCTGGTCGTCGCCCGCACCGAGGACTCCCGCACCGGCAAGCTCAAGCCCGCGCTGTTCGTCGTGCCCACCGGCACGCCGAACTTCGTGGCGCAGCCGATGGAGATGGACATCATCGCCCCGGACCGGCAGTTCACGCTGTTCCTGGACGACGTGCGGTTGCCGGCAGACGCGCTGGTCGGCGAGGAGGACGCGGCGCTGATGCAGCTGTTCTCCGGCCTCAACCCGGAACGCATCCTCGGTGCCGCCCTGGCCACCGGCATGGGCCGCTACGCCCTGACCACGGCCGTCGAGTACGCCAACCAGCGGCAGGTCTGGAAGACCCCGATCGGCGCGCACCAGGGCATCGCCCACCCGCTGGCGCAGCACAAGATCGAGGTGGAGCTGGCCAAGGTGATGATGCAGAAGGCCGCCACGCTCTACGACGAGGGCCTGGACCTGGAGGCCGCCGAGGCGGCGAACATGGCCAAGTACGCGGCCGCCGAGGCCAGCATCGCCGCCCTGGACCGCGCCATCCAGACCCACGGCGGTTCCGGCCTGACGGCCGAGCACGGCCTGGCCGCGATGCTCGGGGCCGCCCGTATCGCCCGGGTCGCTCCGGTCAGCCGTGAAATGATCCTCAACTACGTGGCCCAGCACAGCCTGGGCCTGCCGAAGTCGTACTGAGCCGGATCCGGTCAGCACCGGTGGGGGGATGAGCAGAATGTCGTCGCGCGAGCCGAAGCAGGACCGCAGCCGGGCGACGCGGCAACGCCTGCTGGAAGCGACCATCGACTGCCTGGCCGACCAGGGCTGGGAGGCCACGACGGTCACCGCCGCGGCGCAGCGCGCGGGTGTGTCGCGCGGTGCGGCGCAGCACCACTTCCCGGCTCGCGAGGACCTCATCACCGCAGCCCTGGAGCACATGTTCGACGCGCGGATGGCGGAGATCCGCGCCGAGAGCACCCGGCTGCCCGAAGGGCCAGGACGGACCGAGTTCGTGGTCTCCAGGGTCGTCGACCACTACACGGGCGAGCTGTTCAAGGCCGCCCTCCAGGTCTGGACGGCGGCCGCCGCGGACCCGTCCCTGCGGGAGCGGATCGTGCCGCTGGAAGCGAAGTTCGGCCGCACGGTCCACCAGACGGCGATCGAGCTGCTCGGCGCCGACGACACCGACCCGACCACGCGACGTCTCGTCCAGGCCACCCTCGACCTCGCCCGGGGACTCGGCCTCGCCGACGTCCTCACCGACGACTCCGCGCGGCGCCAGAACATCGTCACCCAGTGGGCGGCGACGCTGCACGCCGCCCTCCCCCAGTCCTGAAAGTGACGAAGGGCCCACGACTCCCGCACGTGGTGCGCGAAAGTCACGGGCCCTCCACGGGTTCTCCGCTTACGGGACGACCTGGACCTCGTCGCCGACCTGGAGCTTGTCGAAGAAGACCGTGGAGGACTTCTTCGACAGGTGGATGCAGCCCGCGGAGCGCTCGGTGAGGCTGCCCTGGTGGAACGCGACGCCGGTGTTGGTGAAGAACACCGAGTTCGGCATCGGTGCGTCGAATTCCTTGCTGTGGTGGTCCTTGTCCTTCCACGTCACGTGGAAGACCCCGGCCGGGGTGGGGCTCTCCGGACGGCCGCCGAGCGCCGAGGCCTCGCCGTAGTAGACCTCGCCGGCGCGAATCAGCCACGCGCGGTTCTTCGAAAGGCTCACGCACGCATGCGCGGTCGCCGTGCACGGCGTGCCGGGGACGAGCTCGGGGCCCGGCGCCGGTTGGGCCGCCGCGCTGCCCGCGCCGAGCGGCAGCACGGTGGCCGCAGCGGTCACCGACACCATCGCGATCCTGTTTAACATGGGCTCTCCCAACGTTCTCCGCCTCGCCCGGAACCTCGGTTCACGCGAGGGCGGGACCAGGAACCTGGCTTTCAGTGATCATGCAAGCACACACTGTAGCGGAACCGATTTCGGCGCGGTCGCGAAATGCCGGAACACCACCCGCTGCGCGCAACCGGCCGTCAGCCGGCGACGCGACGCACCGAGTGGACCTCACCCATGTACTCGACCTCTTCGACGGTGACGTCCTGGCCCTCGGTGGGGGCGTGCACGATCTTGCCGTTGCCGATGTAGATGCCGTCGTGGCTGGCGGAGCTGTAGAAGAAGACGATGTCGCCGGGCTTCATCTCCGACTGCGACACCGAACGCCCCGCCGACACCTGCGAGCGCGTCGAGCCCGGCAGGTCGACGCCTGCCTGCTTGTAGGCCCACTGCACCAGGCCTGAGCAGTCGAACTCCTCGGGCCCCTTGGCTCCGAACACGTACGGCGAGCCCTGCTTGCCCAGGGCGGCGTTGACCGCCTTGATCGCCGCACCGGAACCGGTGAGCTGACCCACGGCGCTCTCGACGCCGGACAGCGCGTCCTTGTCCTTCTCGCTGAGCTCGTTGTACTGCTGCTTGACCTTGGCGACCTGGGAGTCCATCTCCTTCTTGCGGCCGGCGATGTCGCCTTCCAGCCGCGCGGCGTCGGACTCGGCCTTGGCGGCACCGGCGCGCGCGTCCCAGGCCTGGCGGCGGGCGCTCTCCGCGCGGTGCGTGGCTTCGGCGTAGGCGTGCACGGACTCGGAGTTGTGCTGCGCCATCAGGTCGAGCGTGGAGGCCCGGTCCAGGAACGCGTCCGGGGTTTCGCTTCCGAGGACCGCAGCGATCGAGTTCATCTGCGAACCCTTGTAGGAGGCCTTGCTCAGCCGGTCGACCTGGCCGCGGAGCTGCTCCTCCTGCACGCGCGCTTCGCCGGCGACCCGGTCCGCCTGCTGGGCTTCGGCGTTGAACCGGTCGAGGTCGTGGCGCTTGGCCGCGTGGTCGTCCTGCGCCTTCTTGTAGTCCTCGGTGATCACCTCGGCCTGGCGGGACAGCTCGCGCAGCTTCTGCGCCGCCTGCGACGCCTCGCCCGACTCGGGCTCGGCGGTGGCCGGGGTGCTGCCGAGCATCACGGTGGAGAGCGCGGCAGCCGCCACCAACGCGGTGCGCCTCGGAGTTGGGTTGGCGTTCGACATGGGGAGCCGATCACTCCTTCGAGTGGGTACTGCGGCAATGGGCGGCCACCCTAGATCCCCGCCGCTGAACCTCCCGGAACCGGGCGAAGCCCCCTTCACCCGGCTGTGCGCAGGAAGAACGGATCAAGTGGCAGGCGGTCGTCCGCGTGGTGAGGACCGCTGGCAGATCGTGATCCTTCGCACCGCTGGAATCCGCTAACGCCGGGCAGCTCCGGAACGACGTGGCGCGGTGTCCGGCGGAACCCGCTGCGGCACGGGGGCGCTGCCGATGGCGCGCCTGGTCCAGAGTCGTTGCGTAGTCCCGCCAAAGTGGTCTAGACCCATTGACTCCGTGGCGTGGTGCACATACTTTCTGCCGCGCCGGTAGCGGAGATCTCCGCAGTGCGAAATCCGGGGCCGAGCGCGCCGCGCTTCCGGATCGATTCACGACCCGACCGACCGGCCGGGTCGCCATGAGGGGAGAACCCTGTGACGAGGAAACCGATCCGATGGGCGGCGCTGGCCGCCGGCCTGCTGATGCTGCCGATCGCCGGAGCCTTGACGGCGCAGGCCGCGCCCGGTGAGCTCAAGGCCGCGCCCTACTACATGCCGCTGGACAACGAACCGCAGGACATCGCCGAGGCGATCCGGGCCAGCGGGCAGAAGGACTACATCTTCGCCTTCGCCCTGGCCCCCTCCACCGACTCCTGCACCCCCACCTGGGACGGCAAGGTCGGTCAGGAGATCGCCACCGACACCGCCGTGAAGGCCAAGGCCGACGCGGTGCGCGCCGCCGGCGGCAACATCTCGGTGTCCTTCGGCGGCTACAACGGCATCGAGCTCGCGACCGCGTGCGCCGACGCCACCGCCCTGGCGGACGCCTACCAGCAGGTCATCGACTCCTACGAGCTGACGCACATCGACCTCGACATCGAGGGCGACGACCTCGGCGACGTCCCCAACGAGACCAAGCGCTTCGAAGCCATCAAGATGCTCAAGGAGCGCAACCCCGACCTGCACGTCACGTTGACGCTGCCGATGACCACCGTCGGCCTCAACGAAGCGGGCAAGGCCGAGATCCAGCGCGCCAAGGACATGGGCGCCGAGATCGACCTGTTCAAGATCATGGACTTCGACTACGGCGGCCCCGGGCAGGACATGGCCAACAGCGCCATCTCGGTCGCCGAGGCGTTCCACAAGCAGCTGCGCGAGCTGCACCCCGAGTTCGACGACGCCGCGGCCTACGCGCGCACCGGCGTGATCCTCATGAACGGTCACACCGACCAGCCGTCCGAGCTGTTCACGCCGGACACCTTCCGCGCGCTGCTGGACTACGCCAAGCAGAAGCAGATCGGCCGCCTCTCCTACTGGGCGCTCAACCGCGACCGCGTCTGCACCCAGCCCGGCGGATGGGCCGACGGCAAGTGCAGCAGCGTCGAGCAGCAGCCCTACGAATTCACCAAGATCATCGCCGAGTTCCAGTGAGCCCCCGGAGTAGCACCGTGCGAATCCCCCGAAAGCTCGTCACCGCCCTGGTCGCGGGCTCGATGCTCCCGCTGGCGGCGGGTTCCGCCCTCGCCCAGGAAGCGCCCGCCGAGATCAAGTCCGCTCCCTACATCGACGTGATGCAGGAGAAGCCCACCCTGGCCGAGGTCGCCAAGGCCACCGGCCAGCAGCACTTCACGCTCGCCTTCGTGCTCGGCAGCGCCGCCGGCTGCACCCCGATGTGGGGTGGCGAGCGGGCCGTCGACGACCCGGCCATCAAGGGCCAGATCGACGAACTGCGCGCCATGGGCGGCGACGTCATCGTCGCCACCGGCGGCGCCATGGGCCCGTACCTGGAGAGCGTGTGCGGCACCGCCGACGAGCTGCTGGGCGCCTACAAGGCGATCCTCGACGCGACCGGCGCCAACCACCTCGACGTCGACGTCGAGGCGACCATCCCGCACGACGTCGTCAACGAGGCGCTCGCCAAGCTCCAGGCCGAGCGCGGCACCAAGGTCAGCTACACCCTGCGCGTCCAGGCCGATGAGACCGGCCTCGACCCCTACTCGCTGCAGGTGCTGCAGAGCGCCGCCGCGCACGGGGTCGACGTGCTGGTCAACCCGATGGCCATGGAGTTCGGCTCGCAGAAGCCGTGGGGCGACGCGGTGATCGCGGCCGCCGAGAGCACCCTGAAGCAGATGAAGGAGATCTGGCCCGACCTCAGCGACGCCGACCTGAAGAAGAAGCTGGGCGTCACGCCGATGATCGGCCGCAACTTCAACGGCAACATCTTCACCCAGGACCACGCCCGCCAGCTGCTGGACTGGGCCAACGCCAACGGGATCGGCCTGCTGTCGTTCTGGTCCGCGGGCCGCGACAACGGCGGCTGCCCGGGCGGCGCGGTGTCGCCGACGTGCAGCAGCATCGAGCAGCAGCCCTTCGAGTTCACCACCATCTTCAAGGGCTTCGGAGCCTGATCGCCGACGACGCCGGCGGCCCCGCGGGTCGCCGGCGTCGTCATGTCCTCAGGCCGCCACGCACTCGTAGGTCGTGCGCACGTACTCGCGGGTCTTGGCCGCCCCGACGAGCTCGGCGGCCATCTTGTTCATCGTGTAGGCCATGGTCATCCGCCGGTCGAGGTCGTTGACCACCACGGCGCCTCCGTGGCCGACCCACCAGCAGATCCGCCCGGACGGCGTGGGCATGAGATCCGGCGTGGGCAGCGCGTACCCCATGCCGAAGGGGATGCGGTGACCGAGAACCCGGTCCGGGGAATCGGATTGGACCTCGAAGATCCGCTCCACGGTCTCCGGCGACAGGTAGGTCCTGCCGTCGAGGGTGCCCCCGTGCGACACCAGCGACTGCAGGCGCGCGACCGAGCGGGCGTTGCCCTGACCGTTGAACCCGCCGAGCTCGGCGCCGAGGAACTCCCGCGTGGTGGTCAGCTTCATCGAGAACAGCGGGTTGAGCAGCGCCCGCTGCCCGAACTCGCCGAGGTCGGGCGCGTGCGGCGGCGACTTGAGGACCCCGACCCGCTCGTCCGCGGATTCCGGTGCGCCGAGCCAGTAATCGGCACCCAGCGGTTCGGCGTAGTCCGTGCGCAGCACGGTTCCGGCGGACCGCCCGGTGACCCGCTGCACGAGCTCGCCGAGCAGGTGGCCGTGGCTGATCGCCTGGTAGCCCGACCCGTTCCCCGGCTCGAACCACGGCTTCTGCGCGGCCAGCAGCGCCGCCGCCCGGCGCGTGTCGTAGAGGTCGGCCACGGTCATCTTCTCGTCCCAGCCCGGAAGTCCGCTGGTGTGCCCGAGAACGTGCCTGACCAGCACCTCGGCCTTGCCCTCAGCGGCGAACTCCGGCCAGTAGCGGGCCACCGGCGCGTCCAGGTCGAGCTCCCCCGCATCGGCCAGGCCGAGCACGACCAGGGCGAGCATCGTCTTGGTCACCGAGAAGGTGTTGACCAGCGTGTCCCTCTCCCACGGCACGCCCTCCCGGGCTTCGCCGCCCCAGATGTCGACCACCACCTCGCCGTCCTGGACGACGCAGATCGAGGCGCCGCGTTCCTCGCCTTCGCCCAACCGGCGTTCCAGGAGGTCGCGCAGCGGCGCGAAGCGGGGTGCGCAGTGACCGTTCATCGGGTGGCTCGCTTTCTGCCTGCGGCGATCTCGCGGTGGAGATCGCGCACGTACCGGGCGAAGTCGAGTTGGATGGTATGCCGAGGAGCGTCGTAGTACTGCCGCAGATGCTTGCGCTCGTCGTGCGCCATCATCCGCCGCATCTCCGCCGTCGCGGGAGCCCGGTACTCGCCGGTGAGGTGCGCGGCGATGAGCTTGCTCTGCTGCTCGGCGAGGTTGACGATCGTCGGTGACGCCTGCGCGAGACCGGCGAAGTACAGGTTGTCGATGCCCGGCTTGAGGATCCGCTTGAACAGCGGGAACCGGTGCTCGGCATCGGGTTGCAGCTCCGGGTCGTCGAAGAACGGGAAGCTCATGTTGTAGCCGGTGGCGAACACGATCACGTCGGCCGCGATCCGGGTGCCGTCGGTGCACTCCACTTCCGAGCCGTCGAGCCGCTCGATGCCGGGAACGCAGGTCAGATCGCCGGAACCCGCCTTGGCCAGGAAGTCGACGCTCACCGACGGGTGCGCGGACAGCGGTTCGTGGTCGGGTTCGGGCAGACCGTAGTCCCGCATCGCGCCGACGTTGCTCTTGATGGCCTTGCGCGCCAGGCGCAGCGCGAGCCGCTTGGGCATCCACGGCGGCATCATCAGCTTGTCGGCCGGCTTGCCGCCCCGATATTTCGGCAGCACCCACACCCCGCGACGTGCGGAAACCCAGACGTGCTCGGCGATGGAGCGGTGCGACAGCTCCGCGGCGATGTCCAGCGCGGAGTTGCCCATGCCCACCACCACGACCCGCTTGCCGCGCATGTCCACCGGTGAGAACGGGCTGCGGTAGGAGTGGCTGTGCAGGGTCGTCCCGTCGAACTCGCCCGGGTACTGCGGGGTTCGCGGGTCCCAGTGGTGACCGTTGGCGACCACCAGCGCGTCGTACTCGCGCGTCTCACCGCTGCTCAGCCGGACTTCCCAGTTCCCACCGGAGGTTCGCCGGGCGGCCTCGACGCGGGTGTTGAAGGTGATGGTCTCGCGCAGGCCGAAGTGCTCGACGTAGTCCCGGAAGTAGCGGTGGATCAGCGTGTGGTGCGGGAAGTCGGGCCACGCACCGGCCGCCGGGAAGTCCTCGAACTGCAACCGGGTGGTCGAGGTGTCGATGTGCAGCGATTCGTAGCAGGCGGAACGGCCGTTGGGGTTGTCGAAGTACCAGTTCCCGCCGATGTCGTCGGACTCTTCGAAGCAGTCGTAGCGAACTCCGGCGTCGCGGAGCCGCTTGGCCGTGGTGAAGCCGGAACAACCGGCGCCGATGATGCAGACCACCGGATCGGAACCCATCGGCAACCTCCTCGTCGCGATGCGATCGGCGATCGACTCTGCCATTTCGCTGACGCGGTGTCCAGTGAGTTGGCAGCTGTATTGTCGGGGCCGTGACCGACACCGAGCGCCTGACGCTGAGGCAGCAGCAGAAGCAGCAGACCCGTGCCGCGCTGCTGGAGGCGGCCCGCCGACTGTTCGTCGAGCGCGGCTACGCGGCGGTCACGGTCGACGACGTCACCTCCGAGGTCGGCTGCAGCCGAGCGACCTTCTACCTGCACTTCAACGGCAAACCCGACGTCCTGCGGCGGATCGGCGCTGAAACGACGCAGCAGCGCGCGGCCTCGGTCTACGCCGACCTGGACGCGGTCCTGGCCAGCGGTTCGCGGGACCGGTTCACCGAGTGGCTGCGCCGCGCCCTCCACTGGTTCGAGGCGAACCGCGACATCCTGCCGGTGTGGGACGAGGCGGTGGCTCTGGAGCCCTCCTTCCGGCCGATCGCGACGGCAGCGGTCGCCGAGCTGCCCGCCGCGATGCCGCGATACCTGCAGCGGTGGGGCGCCTCGCGCGGCGATGAGGCGCGCTTGCGGGTCGGACTGCTGGTGACTCAGCTGGAGCGCTTCTTCACCCGCTGGGCGGTTCAGGGCACGTTGGACACCACCGACACCGATCCCGCGGAAACGCTCACCGACATCTGGTACCCGGCGCTGCTGCCACCCGAGGAACGTCACTCGGCCGAGCAATCCTGAAACAGGTTACGGCCCACACCGTTTCACTGAGTGATCGTCTTGATCACCCTATTTAGCGATGCGTTTTCGCTCGCGTTTTCGAACGCCGTCGGGCATCATTTAGCACATGAGTTCGAAGCTGATTTCCTCCGCGACCACTCGTCCCGACGCCCGCGGTCAACCGTCCACAGTGCTCATCCGCCGGATGAACCCGGCTTGGTGCGGCTGGTTGAACGCACCCTCGGCAGCGCTCGATGAGCCATCCAGATCACGAGACCCGCCATTCCTCGGCGGAGAACACCACTCCGACCCCAAGGTCGGTTGACCCAACATTTTTGCGGCACTCGTTGTTTGATAACTGCAGAGTGGGAAAACTCGGAACCTGGGGCATCCTGCGGTCGCCGCGCGAGTCCAGCGGATTCGCGCGGCGACCGCCCGGGGCGGGCGTTCGGCCGAACCCGATTCGCGTGGGGCGAACCGAACGCG
Organism: Saccharopolyspora terrae; assembly: GCF_004348435.1. NCBI lineage: Bacteria > Bacillati > Actinomycetota > Actinomycetes > Pseudonocardiales > Pseudonocardiaceae > Saccharopolyspora > Saccharopolyspora terrae. The sequence continues at coordinate 104,042 of NZ_SMKS01000005.1, forward strand.
ACTCGTGCCACGTGTGGAGAACAACCCGACATCACAACGGAAGAGCCCCCATGCCGATCCCCGCCCCTGACTTCGACCAGATCTTCACCGACGGATCCCGCCACTCGATCCCCAAGCTCGGCGACGCCACCGTTCAGCTGCGCCAGGAGACCTCGCTGTGGATGCCCTCCGGGAAGGTCTACGCCGGCGAGCCCTTCATGTTCGGTTCGTCCGACGACGGAGCGTTCGTGCAGGAGGTTCCCCCAGGCACCTACCCGGTCGTGCTCGCCGAGGCCCGGTTCGGCGAGCCCGATCAGTTCAGCTGGTACCAGGCCGTGGCAGCGATCAAGATCCAGGTTCGCGACGAGCCGGCGACCTCCTGGGAGATGGCGCTGGTGGGTGACCAGGACGCCTCGACCCTGGACGGCGACTCCTTCTTCGGCTACCCCGTCGACGGCGGCACCGGTGGTTTCATCGACGCGGCGAACCTGTCCTTCTGCGACGACGAGGAGTACGTTGACCGCGTGCTGGAGGCCCTGGAAGAACGGGACTGCACGGGCACGGGACGACTCGCCGACGAGCAGGACCGCACGGTGGTCGTCGTGTGCTCCTCCGGCGGCGGGGACGGCCACTACCCGACCTGGGTGGGGCGCAACGCCGACGGCGAGATCACCTGCTTCGTCACGGACTTCTTCATCCTGACCGACGACGGTGACGACGACGGCGAAGACGGCGGTCCGCTCGACGCGCCGGACTACGCACCGGGCGATTACGCCACCGGCCACGAGATGCGCGCCGGGCAGACGCTGCGCCGCGAATCCCTCACCTCGGAGAACGGCCGGTTCTCATTGGTCCACCAGGACGACGGCAACATCGTGCTCTACGAGAACGAGTCGATGCGGGCGTGGTGGGCCTCGAACACCTGCGGCGCGGACACCGCCCTCTGCGCGCTGCGCGAGACCGACGGCCTCGCGCTCTTCTCCCCCAGCGGCAGGCGGATCTGGTCCACCGGCGCGGTCCGACCGGCCGCCAAGCTCGTGGTGCGCGACTGCGGCGACGTCACCATCACCGACGTCGACGGCGAGATCGTCTGGACCTCCGACAGCACTGCGTCCGTCCCCGGCGGCCCGCCGGCGATCGGTGACCGGATGCTTCCCGGCCAGACCCTGGGACGCCAGTCGCTGACCTCCCCGTCCGGCCGTCACACGCTGACCCACCAGGACGACGGGAACCTGGTCCTCTACAGCAACGAGGGGCGTGGTGCGCTCTGGGCGTCGGACACCCAGTTCCGCGGGACCGGCCGCTGCAAGCTCCTCGACGACGGCGACCTCGTCCTCTACGACCGGCGCGGCGGCGCCGTGTGGTCCACCGGCACGGCGGGCAATCCGGGAGCGCACCTGACCGTCGGCGACGACGGTCTTGAACTCCGCAACACCGACGACGTCGTCGTCTGGAGCGTCCGCACCACCCCGGGAACGCAGGTCACCGACGGGCACTCCCCGCTGTCGGCCGCCATGTCGGCGATCGCACCGTCCGCCCTGACGATGGCCGAGCCTCTGCAACCGCTCGTGACCGCCGAGCTGACCGCGGCCACGCCGGCAATCCCCATGGGGCAGTCGGTTCCGGCCCAGGAACGCGTTCCGGCGGAGCCGTCGGAGAGCTGACCTCGGCCCTCCCGGTCACGACTTGATGGTGGTCACTCCGCTGCGGCGATCGACTGCGGCTTCGCGGGTTCCTCGTCGTCGACCTTGTCCTCGCCCCGGCGGCGGAAGAACTGGAACCCGGGGATGCCGGCGATCGCCCGGCGGACGTCGTAGGTGACTTCGAGGAGCTCGTGGATCTCGGGACCGACTCGGTCCAGGGTCCGCAGGATCGGCAGGATGTCGGTGAGGATGTGCTCGGTGAGCTGCGGAAGCTCGTCGACCAGGCGGATCGCCGCATCGACCTCGGCGTCGGAGAGCTCCTCGACGAACCTGTCCACCAGCGGTGCGGCCTTCTTGGCCGTGGGCGAGTACAGCGAGAGGAGCTCGTCGGCGTTGGCCGAGGTGCGCTGGGCCTCGGCGACGGTCTTGGCCGCGTCGTCGCAGATCCCGTTCGCCCGCCGCACGACCGATTCCGCCATGGTCGAGACCTGGCCGGCTGCGGCCACGATGGGAGCGGCCGCCACGGCGACCGCGCGGGCGTCCTGGATCGTCTCCTCGGCGTCGGCGACGGTTCCGCCGGCGCGCTGGACCAGGTCTTCCACCTGATCCACCACCGTGGAGATGCGGCCGACCAGCTTCTCAGTCTCACCGAGAAGACCCAGCACCCGGACCGGAGCGGTTGCGGCGGCCGTGGCCGTTTCGGCTGCCCAGCCCACCGTGGACTTCGCCAGGCCGAGGACGTCAGAGGGCGTCGGTACGCGGAACACCATGGCCTCCACTGTGCACACCGGTAGGGATCGACGCCACCATCTCACGGCGCATCGGTGGTCAGGAAATGGGCCAGCACAGGCCGCAACCAGCGGATGAGCGTCGCGTCACCCATGTCGACCAGCGGCGGCGTGCCGACGACGTAGCGGGAGACGGCGACCCCGAGCAGCCGGGAGCCGTCGCTCGGGGTGCTCCGCTCCCGGACCGGCTAGGTCAGGCGGGCGCGGTCGGTCTCGCCGTCGGAGAGGAACAACGCCAGCGCGCTCCCCTGCTCGACCAGCTCCGCACGTTGGCCGCGCGAGAAGGTGTGCAGCGCAGCGATGTTCACGGTCTCGTCGGCGACCTTCCAGGTGCCGGCGACGCGGCCGTCCACCAGCACGACGCGTTCGCCGGCCACCGACAGACCTCGGTGCTCGTCGTCGATGATCCGACTGCGGTCGTCGTAACCGAGGATGGCGTTGTCGAACGCGGGCAGGAACCGCACGGGCGCGGGCACGTCCGGGTCCGGGCGCGGCGCGTCGGGCAGATCCAGCAGCTCACGCCCGCGTTCGTCCCGGAAGGACACGAGCTCGTCACGCACCGCCTTCACCGCGCCCGGCAGGCCGGCCAACCCCGACCAGGCGCGGATGTCGGCGGTGGCGGCCGGGCCGAACGCGGCGAGGTAACGGCGCACCAGGTCCCTGCCGACCTGGTCGTCGGGTGACTCCTGGTCGACGTCCCGGCCCAACCAAGCGGAAACCGGCAGGTAGCGGGCCGCCCCGCTGGTCCGCCACAGACCTCGCGGCGGCAGCTGCACCACGGGAACCAGGGCTCCGACCACGGCTTCGCCCAGAGCGCGGAGGCTCTGCTCGGGCCAGCGGTGGGCGATCGCTTTCGCGAGCTCGGACTGCGAATGCGGTTCGCCCTCCGCCAGCACCTCCCGGCCCGCGGCCGCGAGCTCGCCGAGGTCGACCTCCGCGAGCTCGCGCCGGTAGACGCCCAGGACCCGCTGCAACAGCATCGCGTCGTGCCGGGACCGCCAGGACAGGACGTCCTCGGCGGCCAGCAGGTGCATGGTGCGGCGCATCAGGTGCGTCCGCACCACTCGCCGGCGGGTCAGCAGCTCCGAGAGCTCCGCCGGATCGAAGACGCGCAGCCGGGACCAGAGGCCGACGAAAGGCTCCTGCGGGTCCTGTGCCTGCACGCCGCACAGGTGCGCCACGGCATCGCGCGGTGCAAGGTCCGCGGGTTGGAGCAGGAGCTGCCGGGCCAGCGTCGCGCGGTTGAGCGCGCGGGTGTCGAGAACGGTCATGCGCTCAGGTGGTCGTCTGGCCGTCGATGGTCTCGCGGATGATGTCCGCGTGTCCGGCGTGCTGCGCGATCTCGGAGATCACGTGCAGCAGCACGCGGCGGGCGCTGAGCTCGGTACCGGGTTCGTTCCAGGGCGCGTCGGGCACCGGGTGCGTGATCAGCAGGTCGGGCAGCGCGGTCACGATCTCCTCGGTGCGGGCGGCGACGTCCTCGCAGCGCTGCACGATTCCTTCGAGGCTGTCACCCGGCAGCATCTGGAAATCGTTGATCCGGTCGGTCATCCACTGCGGGTACTCGCGCGCGGTGCCGGCCTCGATGTCGCCCCAGGTCACTCCGTCGGGCAGCGCGAAGGACATCGCCGACGACCCGTCGGTGATGAACCGCAGCCACGACTCCTCGGTGCTCGCGACGTGCTTGACGATCCCGCCGAGGCACAGCTCGCTCTTGGTCGGGCGTTCGCCCAGCTGTTCGTCGGTCAGTCCCCGGACGGTGTTGAGCAACTGGCCGCGCACGGTGGCGAGCTCAGCGAGCAGGTCAGCCTTTTCAACGTCGAGTGCGGTGTTGGAAGCAGTCATGAGAGCAGCTTGACACCGGTAGCGGTCAGGTTCTGTCCGCTACTGCGGGCACGATGGGGTACATGCGGAAAACTTCGACGCGGTTGCTGTCGTTGCTGTCGCTGCTCCAGGCGCGCCGGGACTGGCCCGGTTCGGTGCTCGCCGAGCGCCTGGAGGTCAGCGACCGCACGGTTAGGCGCGATGTCGACCGGCTGCGGGAGCTGGGCTACCCGATCGCGGCGATCAAAGGACCTGACGGCGGCTATCGGCTGGAAGCGGGCAGCAACCTGCCGCCGCTGCTGTTCGACGACGACCAGGCGGTCGCGCTCGCGATCGCGTTGCGCATCGCGACCACGGCGGGAGCGGGCATCGAGGAGGCCGCCGCCCGCGCGCTGATCACCCTCCGCCAGGTGATGCCCTCGCGGCTCCGCCACCGGATCGATTCGTTGCAGATCACCGCGGTCGAGCGCAGCACCGCCCAGCGCGTCAACAGCGATGTCCTGATGGCCCTGAGCATCGCGGTGCACGCTCGGGAGGAGCTCCGGTTCGACTACACCGGCTCGTCCGCGCCTCGCCGGACGCAGCCGCACCACCTGATCACCTGGGGCGGTCGCTGGTACCTCGTCGCCTGGGACCTGGACCGCGATGACTGGCGCACCTTCCGCGCCGATCGGATCACCCCGCGCGTCCCGACGGGTCCGCGCTTCACCCGGCGCGAACTCCCCGGCGGCGACGTGGCCGCCTTCGTCAGGGCCAGGTTCCAGGGGGCTGAAACATGGCCGTGCCAAGGAGAGGTCGTCCTCGACCTGCCCGCGGGGACGGTCTCCCGCTACACCTACGACGGCGTGGTCGAGGAGCTGACCGACGACCGCTGCAAGCTCACGCTGGGTTCGTGGTCGTGGAAGGCACTGGCCGCAGAGCTCGGGAAGTACGACGCGGACGTGGAGGTCATCGGACCACCGGAGCTCAGAACCGCCTTCTCCCAACTCGCCGACCGCTACACCCGGGCAGCGGCGGGCGCACCGAATCCCTAGGCCGGGTTGCCGTTTCAGGCTCCTCGTTGGTTCCCCCTGCTACCGATGTAGGGGTGAACGGCGGCCCGGCCGGCGGCTGCCCCGTAGCGGCAGGCCAGCAGGAGGTAGACGGTCAGGATTTTCGGTCGAGCGGTCACGATTTCCGAACTCCTTCTCTGATGCGATGTTTCGCACTTCAGTGGTACCGCATGATCACTAAACTGCGGACGAGCGCAAAGCGTTTCGTCGCTTTTTAACCCGCACGAACGATCGGATTCGACCTCCCGGAGCGCGGGCGCACCACCCGGTCGTGCGCGAAAGTCGTTTCGTGAAGAACATTCTCGTACATGCCGTGATGGATCACGGTTCGATGAGCCCCGCACGGATCGCGTAGCGGGTGAGTTCCAGCCGGTCCTTCATGCCCAGCTTCGCCATGAGGTTGGAGCGGTGGCGCTCGACCGTCTTGATGCTGATGACGAGCAGGTCGGCGATCTCCTTCGAGGAGTGCCCCTCGGCGACGAGCTTGAGGATCTCCTCCTCCCGGTCGGTGATGGCCCGCTCGGGAACGGCCTCCCCCTGGCCCGCGCGGTCGAGGTAGCTGCGGATCAGCGAGGTCACCGCCCCCGGGTACAGGAACGGTTCGCCGCGCATGGCCGCGCGGCACGCCTCCACCAGGTCGCGGTCGGCGACGGACTTGAGCACGTAGCCGGACGCACCGGACTTGAGCGCCTCGAACAGGTACTGCTCGTTGTCGTACATCGTCAGGATCAGGATGCGCAGGTCCGGCTGCAGCCGGGTGAGCTGCCGGGCGGCCTGCAACCCGGTCAGCCTGGGCATGGCGATGTCCAGGATCGCCAGGTCCAACTCCTCCGCCTGCGCGAGCTCGACGGCCTCGGCCCCGTCGCCGGCCTCGGCCACGACGGCGAGGTCGGGTTCGTTGTCGAGGATCAGCCGAACTCCGCGACGGACCAGCACGTGATCATCGGCCAGCAGGATGCGGGTCGTGTCGGTCATCGCCCGCCCCCGGTGTTGATCGGCACGTCGAGCCGGACTTCCGTGCCGCCCTCGGCGACCGGTTCGACGGCCAGCGTCGCCCCGGCCAGCAGCGCGCGCTCCCGCATCCCCCGGATGCCGGCGCCTTCCGGGGAGTCCCCGATTCCCGCGCCGTTGTCCCGCACCCGCAGACGGACCTCCGAAGGCTCCACCTGCACCAGCAGGTGGATGCGGGTCGCACCGGAGTGCCGGACCGCGTTGGTGATGCTCTCCTGCGCCACTCGGTAGATGACCAGCTCGACCTCTTCTCCCAGCTCCGGCAGCTCGCCCTCGATCCGGCACCGGGCGGCGACGCCGTGGACCTCGCCGGTGAGCGACTTCAGCGCGCTGGCCAGGCCGAGCTCCTCCAGCACCCCGGGACGCAGCCGCCGGGCGATGCGGCGGATCTCGTCCAGGCTGTCGCGGGTCGTCTCCTGCACCTGGTGCAGCGCGTCGGACACCGCCTCGGGCGCCTCGTCCGCGACCCGCCTGAGCTCCAGCAGCACCGCGGTCAGGCTCTGCCCGATCTCGTCGTGGAGCTCGCGGGCGATGCGGCGGCGCTCGGCCTCCTGCGCGGACAGCGCCCGGGCGTTGCTGGTGGCGCGCTCGAACTCCAGCCGGTCCAGCATCGCGTTGAACGCCATGATCAGGTCGGCGATGCCCCCGTGCCCGGACACCGGCGGCCGCGATCCCGGCCGCAGCAGGTCGATGGTGGTCATCGCGCGGGTCAGCCGCCGCAGCGGCAGGAACCCGATGCGCAGCAGCACCGCGTTGGCCACCAGCATCGCGACCAGCCCGGCGACCAGGATCAGACCTTCGGCGGGCAGCACCGGCGTGGACACCGTGGCCGGGCTGAGCACCAGCAGCACCGTCGCTCCGGTGAGCACGGCGGCGTTGAGCAGGAACACCCGCCAGAACAAGGACACGTCCCGCACCTCCTGAACGCCCATTCGACCACCGGTCGCCCTTCGAACACCCATACGGGTCGTGCGCACCAAAAATGGGTGTCAGCCCCGATGGCCAACGGTCGCTCTCCTGGGTGAAGCTGGCTGGAGGACTAGCGCAGAGGAAGAGCGACAAGCGTGACGACAGCCGGATCCGGCGGTGGACAGAGCCGCCGGAAGATCAGCTGGGATCTTGTTCGGGCCGGTTGCGTGGTGCTGGTGATGCTCTATCACTCCACGAGCCTGAGCGTCTTCCTCCACCCCGAGCTGGAGCCGAGGACCTTCGAGTTCCCGTATCAGGTCGGGGCCAGCCTGCTGCTGGTCGTCTCCGCGTACTTCGCGTGCGTGACGATCCGCCGCGGCTCCCTGCTCCGCTACTGGTGGGGCCGCGTGGCCCGACTGCTGCCGTCGTTCCTGGCTGCCGTGGTGATCAGCTACTACGTGCTGCGGGCGTTCCCGATCGAGGGCTGGTTCTTCCCGCTGCCCGAGGACCTGCGGGCCAACCTGCTGATGCTGTGGCACTGGAAGCCGCAGTTCTACCCGTTCATCGACGGCTCGCACTGGACGGTGCCGCTGCAGCTGATGGGCTTCACCGTCGCCGCCCTGCTCTACCGGGGCTGGTGGGGCCACGGCCGCAGGATCGTGATCGTGCTGTGGGTGGCGGTGCTGGTGCCGCTGGCGCAGTGGCCGATCCGGATCGCCGAGCCGATCGACGAGACCTACCGGACCGTGGTCGACGGGGTCGGCATGCACCGCTGGCACCTGTTCGTCGCGGGAGTTGCGATCTGGATGTGGTCGGTCAAGCGCCTGACCACCCCGCACTTCGCGGCTTTGCTGGCGCTCTGCATGGCCGCGCAGGAGGTGCACAACTACACGCGCACGCCCGAAGGTCTGCTGGCCGACACCGGCTCGTCGGTGGCCGTGGCCATCGGCATGTGCCTGATCGCGCTGGTCGCGCGCTCCCCCGACATGGCGATGCCGCAGCCCGCTCGACGCGCGATCAGCTGGTTCGCCGGCATCTCCTACGGCACCTTCCTGATGCACCAGGCCATCGGCTACATCGTGCTGCGCAAGCTGCAGGACGTGGGGGTCGACACCATCACGCAGACCCTGGCGATGCTCGTGACGGGCACGCTCCTCGGGTGGATGCTGACCCGCGTGGTGGAGCAGCCGGCCCACAAGCTGCTCATGAAGCCCTTCAAGCAGGGTGGTGGCGCGCCTCGCACCCGGGAAACAAAAACGGTCGGCCCGCGTTGAACCCGGTGTGAAAAAGATCGGGTTCCTGTCCTTCGGGCACTGGTCGGCCTCGCCGCACTCGCAGACGCGCACCGCGTCGGACGCGCTGCACCAGGCCGTCGACCTCTCCGTCGCAGCGGAAGAGCTCGGCGCCGACGGCGCCTACTTCCGCGTGCACCACTTCGCGCGGCAGTACGGCTCGCCGTTCCCGCTGCTGGCGGCGATCGGCGCCCGGACCAGCCGCATCGAGATCGGCACCGGCGTGATCGACATGCGCTACGAGAACCCGCTCTACATGGCCGAGGACGCGGGTTCGGCCGACCTCCTCTCCGACGGCAGGCTGCAGCTCGGCATCAGCCGGGGTTCTCCGGAGCAGGTGATCGAGGGCTGGCGCTACTTCGGCTACCAGCCGCCGGAGGGCCAGACCGACGCGGACATGGCGCGCACCCACACCGAGGTGCTGATGGAGGTCCTCAAGGGCGAGGGGTTCGCGCAGCCCAATCCGCGGCCGATGTTCCCCAACCCGCCGGGGCTGCTGCGCGTCGAGCCGCACTCCCCCGGCCTGCGGGACCGCATCTGGTGGGGGTCGAGCTCCAACGCCACGGCGCGGTGGGCGGCGAAGCTGGGGATGAACCTGCAGAGCTCCACGCTCAAGGACGACGAGAGCGGCGAGCCGCTGCACGTCCAGCAGCGCAAGCAGATCGAGGCGTTCCGCGAGGCCTGGCGCGCCGAGGGGCACGAGCGCGAGCCGCGGGTGTCGGTCAGCCGCAGCATCTTCGCCATCGTCAACGACCTCGACGACATGTACTTCGGCGGCGACGACAACACCGAGGACAAGATCGGCAACATCGACGCCAACACCCGCGCGATCTTCGGTCGTTCCTACGCGGCGGCGCCGGACGTGCTGGTGAAGCAGCTGGCCGAGGACGAGGCGATCGCCGCAGCGGACACCCTGCTGCTCACGGTGCCCAACCAGCTGGGCGTGGACTACAACGCCCACGTCATCGACAGCATCCTCCGCCACGTGGCCCCGGAGCTCGGCTGGCGCTGATCGCACCGCAAGGCGGCCGGGCGGCCGGCGGCGTCCCGAAACTGGATGAGCCAGTTGGCCAGTTCGGTATTGACTTCGGGCTGCGTTTCACGGAAAGTGGCTGAGCCAGTGAGCCACTGTGCCGCGCACCACACCCCCTTCGTGGTGCGCGGGCCGCGCAGGCAAGGAGGCAAAGGTGCCGCCCGAAGTCATATCCATCCTGGTGCTGGTCGCCGCGTTCGTCATCGCCACGACGCTATCGGTGAACATGGGAGTCCTGTGCTTCGCAGCGGCTTTCCTGGTCGCCACGGTGTTCGGCGGGCTGTCCGAGGACGACATCTTCGACGGCTTCCCCGGGGACCTGTTCGTGGTCCTGGTGGGCGTGACGTTCCTGTTCGCGATAGCCCGGGCGAACGGCACGACCGACTGGGTGGTGCAACGCGCCGTTCGGTTGGTGGGTGGCCGGATCGCGCTGATCCCGTGGGTGATGTTCGGGATCGGCGCGCTGCTCACCGCGATCGGTGCGGTCAGCCCCGCCGCGGTGGCCATCGTGGCTCCGATCGCGCTGAACCTGGCCGCGCAGTACCGGATCAACCCGCTGCTGATGGGCGCGATGGTCGTGCACGGCACGCAGGCGGGCGGCTTCTCCCCGATCAGCATCTACGGCAGCATCGTCAACGAGGTCGTGGCCAACAGCGGCTTGCCGGGCAGTCCCCTGGTGCTGTTCCTGGGCAGCTTCGCCGCCAACGCCGTGATCGCCGGGATCGTGTTCGTGGTCTTCGGAGGCCTGCGGCTGCGCAGGGGCGCCGAGGCCCGGCGGCTCATCGCGACGGGTTCGGGCGGCGGTGCGGAGGTCCCCGACGGCGAGCCGGTCGAGGAGCTGCGGCTCAACCGCGACCGCGTGCTGACGTTGACCGGCCTGGTGGTCCTGGTGGTCACCACACTCGGCTTCGGGCTCGACGTCGGCCTGATGGCGATGAGCATCGCCGTGGTGCTCAGCGTCCTGTCGCCGAAGACGGGCAAGGCCGCGCCGAGCGAGGTCGCGTGGCCGACCGTGCTGCTGATCTGCGGTGTCCTCACCTACGTCGGCGTGCTGGAGAAGATGGGCACGATCGACTACGTGGGTCACTCGGTGGCCGGCATCGGCGTTCCGCTGCTCGCGGCGCTCCTGCTGTGCTACATCGGCGCGCTCGTGTCGGCGTTCGCCTCGTCGGTCGGCATCATGGGCGCCCTCATCCCGCTGGCGGTGCCGTTCCTGCAAACCGGCAGCGTCGGACCGATCGGCATGATCACGGCCTTCGCGGTGGCGGCCACGGTCGTCGACGTGAGCCCGTTCTCCACCAACGGCGCGATCGTGCTGGCCAACGCCAAGGACGTGGACAAGGACGCCTTCTTCCGGAAGCTCCTCATCTACGGGGGCGTCATCGTGGCAGCCACCCCGCTGGCCCTCTGGATCCTGCTGGTCCTGCCGGGTTTCGGCTGAGCGAGGTCAGTCCGCCAACCACCACAGGAGCCGGTAGTGGGCCGTGCGGTCCGGGTCGGGAGCGACGCCGTAGGCGTCCAGGAGCACCTCCTCCCAACCCGGGCCGTAGTTCCAGAGGGTGGCCCACGTGGCGACGGCGAGATCGGCCCAGCGGTCGGCCACACCGAGGCTGCCGAGGTCGACGTGGCCGGTGCACCGACCATCGTCTCCGATGAGGGTGTTGGGGGCGCAGGCGTCTCCGTGGCAGACCACCAGGCAGTCGACCGGAGGAGGTTCGGCGAGGAGGCCCAGCGCCTCGTCGATTCCGCCGATGCGGCCGAGCTCGGGTGGCCGGTCCCCCGGGTCGATCAGGCCTGCGGTGGCGCGTTGCCGAGCGCCGGCCAGCCGCGATTCGGCTGACCAGTCGAACGGGCAGTCCTCGACCGGTAGTGCCTCGTGCAGTGCGCGCAGTCCGGAACCGAGGGCGCGCACCGCGGTCTCGGGCTGGGAGATCCAGCGGTCGTCGACGGCTGAGACACCGGGCAGCCCCGCGGTGACCATCCAGTCCCCGGTGCTGTCGGAGCCGTGGTCGAGCACGCGTGGCACCGCGGCGTAGCGGCCGGCCCAGCGCAACCGCTCCACCTCGGGAACCAGCGGCAGGCCGTCGGGCGACCACTTCACGAACTGCGCGCGGGGTTCCGATCCGATCCGGAAGGTCAGTCCTCCCAGCTCGTTTCGCCACACCGCCCGAACCGGGCGGCCTCCCGCGATGGCGCGGACCACGGGTGGCGTCTCCACCGGCTCACGGGGTGCTGAAGCGATCACAGCACCATTCTTCCCGCTCTCAGACGAGTTGACCGCCCTGCACGACGTGCGTGATGTGCTTGGGCTCGGCGAGCACGGCGATGTCCTCTAGCGGGTCGCCGTCGAGGACGACCAGGTCGGCCACCGCCCCTTCGCGGAGGGTGCCGATCTCGCCGCTCATGCCGAGCAGGTCGGCGGCGGTGCTGGTCGCCGAGCGGATCACGTCCAACGGTGGCTGGACCTCGCTGCGGATCCGGAACTCCTCGTTCTGGTGGCGGTGCATGCCACCGAGCAGGTCGGTGCCGTAGGCGATCTTCACACCGCCTCGGTGCGCGGTCTCCAACGCGGCCAGTCCGGCACCGAGCACCTCGTCGACCTTGCGCCAGCTGTCCTCGGGCAGGCCGAACTCCCGGCCCTCGGTCTTGAGCGCCCAGTAGGTGACCAGCGTGGGCACCAGGAACGCGTCGTGCTCGAGGAATTCGTCCACGTTGGACTCGTCGATGAGGTTGCCGTGCTCGATCGAGCGAATGCCGACGCGCAGCGAACGGCTCACCGAGCGCGCCGTGTAGGCGTGGGCGGCGACGTAGCGGTTGGCCGCCTCGGCTTCCTGCACGATCGCGTGCAGTTCGTCCATCGAGTACTGGGTGGAGTCGATGCGGTCGGTCGGCGAGGCGACCCCTCCCCCGGCCATCACCTTGATGTGGTGGGCGCCCTTGCGCAGTTCGTCGCGGGCGGCGGCGCGCACCGCGTCCACGCCGTCGGCGATGCGGCCCAGTCCCGCGCAGCACTGGTGTCCGTCGTGCACGCGGGTGCCGCGCGGGCGGCTGTCGCCGTGACCTCCGGTCTGGCTCAACGCCTTTCCGCAGAAGGCGAGCCGCGGCCCGCGAACGAGCCCCTCGGCCTGCGCGTCGGCGAGCCCGAAGTCCGCACCGGAGGCGTCGCGCACGGTCGTGAAGCCGCGGTCGAGCATCCCGCCCATGATCCGCGCGGAGTGCGCGGTGGCGTAGGACGGGGACCAGGTGGTCAGCGCGCCGAGGTCGGCGGTGGCGGCGGTGACGTGCACGTGGCCGTCGATGAGCCCGGGCAGCACCGTCGCGCCGGCCAGCTCCACCGTCCGGGCCCCGTCCGGCGCCCGCAGACCGCGGCCGGTTTCGACGATGCGGCCGTCGGCGCACAGCAGGTCGCCTTCGGCGTACTCGCCGGTGTCGACGTCGAGCAGCTTGCCGGAGCGCAGCAGCAGGGTGGTCACGATGTCGGTCCCTCCTCGGGTTCGTCGATGCGCTGCACGAGCTCGCTCAGCGCGGGTGCGGCCAGCACCGCCAGTTCTCCGGCCCGCGCCACCTGGGACCGCTCGTAGGCGCCGGGGGCGTCGAGCAGGTTGAGCACGCCCAACGTGCCGGACTCGCCCACGACCGGGACGTTGATCACCGATCCGCAGCCGAGTTCGGCGATGAGCCGGTGGTCGGCGAAGACCTCGCGCACCGCGGCCTCGTCGGGACCGAAGTAGGGCAGCTGCGCGGTGATGCACCGGTCCAGCCATCCCGCGGCGACCTCGACGGACTTCTCGCCACCCACCGGGTACTGCTCGGGGTGGCTGCTGTGCGCGCGGTGCAGCACGCGGCGGCCGGGCAGCCACGCGAGCACGGTGAACAGCCGGACCCCGACGTCCTCGCGGACGCGTTCCTCCACTTCGGACAGCGTCATCGCGATACCGCCTTCGTCGCGTCGGTTTCGGTGAGGTCTTCCAGCGACCGGCCCGCGGTGGACAGCCCGAACAGCAGGGTGCACACGACGCCGACCGCCAGCACCGCGGTGGTGAGGCCGAAGACTCCGGCGAATCCCAGGGATGCGGCGGAGATGCCGATCACCGAGGGCGCGATGATGCTGCCGACGCGGCCGAACGCGCTGGACAGACCGGTTCCCGAGGCCCGGATCCAGGTCGGGAAGACCTCCGGCGTGTAGGAGTAGACCGCCGCGTAGGTGCCGTTGAGGAAGAACGACAGCACCGCCGCCGAGGTCGTGATCAGCACCGGGTCGGTCATCTGGCTCATCCAGAACGCGCTGGCCGCGGCCCCGGCGAGGTAGAGGGCGATGGTGTTCTTGCGGTCCAGGTGCTCGCCGAGCCATGCCGCGGAGAAGTACCCGGGCACCTGCGCGAGGTAGATGATGATCGAGAACTCGAAGCTCTTGGTGACCGTGATCCCCTGCTGCACCAGCAAGGTCGGAATCCAGGTGAAGAAGCCGTAGTAGGAGAAGGTGATCACGAACCAGATCAGCCAGGTGATCGCGGTGCGCCGGGCCATCGAGCCGCTCCACAGGTACTTCAGCGCGGAGACGAGCCCGATCTTGCGCGCCTCTGCCGGCTTCTCGACCACGGCTTCGGGGATCGGCGGCAGCGGGGCGCGGGTGGCCGCCCGGACCTTCTCCTCCAGGTCGACCACGACCTTCTCGGCCTCGGCCGTCCTCCCGTTGGCCAGCAGGTATCGCGGTGATTCCGGTAGCGATCGGCGCCACCACAGCAGCATCACGATCGGCAGCGCGGTGATGATCTGGGCCCAGCGCCAGCCCTCGGGGACCGGCTGCACGACGAACCGGCCGAGCAGCGCCGCGGCGACGAAGCCGAAGGAGAAGAACCCGGCGAGCGCGCCGACGAACCACCCCCGCCGAGCGGCGGGCACGAACTCGGACAGGAACGGCGCGATGATCGCGCTCTCGGCCCCGGCTCCGAATCCGGCGAGCACGCGGGCGCCGACGAAGATCTCGTAGTTGGGCGACAGAGCTCCGATGACGGAGAACAGCGCGTAGACGGCCAGCGCCCACATCATGACCTTGCGGCGGCCGATGCGGTCGCCGAGCAGCCCGGCGCAGGTGGCGCCGAACAGGAAGCCGAAGGGCGTGGCCGAACCGATCAGGCCGAGCTGGGCGTTGGTCAGCCCCCACTCGTCCTGGACGCTCGGCAGCAGGAACGCCACCACGGCCGAGTCCATGCCGTCGAAGGTGTAGCCGAGTCCGCCTAACAGCAGCAGGAGGTAGTGCGGCCGGCTCAGCGGGAGCCGGTCGAGTCTGGCCAGCAGGGACACGGTTGCCTCCAGGTGAGGGGTGCGTCCAGGTGAGTCGCAGCACCGAGCGAAGTGTCCAGCAACATATAGTGCAGTAATTGCAAACTGCAATACCTGTTGCGTTTTGAGCTCGTTAAGCTGTGCGTCGACGAGGGGAGCCCGATTGACCACCGAAGCGGAGCCCGACGGGTTCGAGAGCTGGTTGCGCGCGCGCGTTCCCGAACGCGGCTTGCGCAGCAAGGGCGCCTCGGTCCTGCAGGTGCTGCTCACGCAGCCCAGGCGGGTGTCCTACAGCTCGGCCGCGGAGGCGGCCGAACTGGCCGGCGTCAACGTCGCCACGGTCAGCAGGACCGCCCAGACCCTGGGGTTCAGCGGCTGGTCCGACCTGCAGCAGGAGCTGCGGGCCCGCTACCTGTCCTCGCTCAGCGCTCCGGAAGTGGCCGCCGCGCAGCAGACCGAGGGCGAGCTCGCCGGGGCCTCGCTGCGCCGCGACCTCGACTCGCTGGCGGTGCTCAACCGCCGCCTGGACGAGCAGCTGCTGCGCACCATCGCCGAGGGGATCGCGCAGTCCCGGCGGACCGTGATCGTGGCCAACGGGAGCTACTTCTCGGTAGGTTCCGCGCTCGGCCACAACGTGCAGCTGGCCGGCTACGAGGCGACGGTCGTGCACGACGACGCCGAGCTGGCCAACGCGGTCTCCCGGATCGAACCGGGCGACGTGCTCATCGCGATCAGCTTCTGGCGGCTCTACCAGAGCACGGTGACCGCGGCCGAGGAGGCACACGACCGAGGTGCGCGGGTCTTCGCTCTCACCGACGCGGCCAGCCCCGCCCTGGCCGCGGCATCCGAGCAGATCGTGCTGATCCCCGCCGAGGGCGTCGCCTTCTTCCCGTCGCTGGCACCCGGACTCGCGGTCGCGCAGGCGATCGCCGCCCAGCTCTCCACAGTGGATCCGGAGCGCACCCGGCGCTCCATCGAGGCGGCCGAGACGGAGTGGTCGCGGTTCAGGCTCCTGCACCGCAGGCCCCGCCGCGACTGAACACCGATGAGTTTCCCGTCCGCGACCGGTCCACCCTGGTGACGACCACGGGAAAGGACCAGGACGATGAAGCTGACGGTGAGCACGTTCCTCTCGGTCGACGGCGTGATGCAGGGCCCCGGCGGCCCGGACGAGGACCGCAGCGGCGGGTTCGAGCGCGGCGGCTGGCTCGCGCCGCTGTTCGACGACGAGGTCGGGCAGTTCATGGACGCCATGTTCGGGCGGGTCGACGCCTTTTTGCTCGGGCGGCGGACCTACGACATCTTCGCGGCCTACTGGCCGAAGGTCGACGACCCCGACGACCCGATCGCGACCCCGCTCAACGCTCTGCCCAAGTACGTCGCCTCCACGACCCTGACCGACCCGAGCTGGGCCAACACGACGGTGCTCAGCGGCGACGTCGCGGCGGCGGTGCGCGAGCTCAAGGGCCGGCCCGGTGAGGAGCTGCAGGTCCACGGCAGCGCCACCCTGGTGCGGTTCCTGCTGGCGAACGACCTGGTCGACGAGCTCAACCTGATCACCTTCCCGGTGATCGTCGGACAGGGGATGCGGCTGTTCGCCGAGCAGGGCCTCGACACCGAGCTCGAACTCGCCGCGAACCGCACCACGCCGAACGGCGTGGCGATCCAGACCTACCGCACAGCGGGCCGCCCGCAGTACGGGACGGTCGGCGACTAACCGAGCACGTAGGGAACGGAGAGGCCGAGCTGGTCGAGCTCGGCCTGCTCGGTCGCGGTCGGGGTGCGCCTGCCGGTGCCCACCAGCAGCGCGTCGACGTCGGAGAGCGAGTCGGGGAACGGTGTTCCGGTGATCTGCTCCAGCGCCTCCCTCGACGCCGCCGCGGATTCCGGCGCCGGTCCGGGCACGTGCGGAAGGCGGGCGACCAGGTCCAGGTGATGCAGGGTCCACTCCACGACGTAGGCGTCGAGGTAGTCGGCGACGGTGAGGACCTGGTCCTTCGTGCCGACCCTGGCCAGCGGGTCGGCGAGCTGCGCGGCGCGTCCCGCCGCCGAGCCGAGGTCGTCGAGGTGGAACTTCAGCAGCCACGGCTCCTCGTAGGCGGCGGCCAGCCGGACCGTGAGCGCGTCCAGCGGATCCTCGCCGGTCGGCGGCTCGCTCGCGATGTCCCAGTAGGTGATCGCGTCGCGTGTCGGCTCGGCCTCCGCCGGCGTCGCGAGCGTGATCAGGACGTCTTGGGCGTCGATGATCAGGTGGCACACCAGGTCTCGCACCAGCCAGCCGCGGCACCCGGACGGCTGCAGCAGGTCGTCGTCGGCGAGGTCTGCCACGGCCGAGCGCAACGACGCCCACGAGGCGGTGAACAGCTCCATCCCGCCACCGTAGCGACCTGAGCCGGCTCAGCCCGCCGAAACCCGGGCGCGGAGCCCGTCGAGCAGCAGTTGCAGGCCCTGCTCGAAATCGGCTGCGCCATCGGGGTTCCGGTCGATGGCTCCGGCGCTGGCCGCCTGCATCGCGGTCTGCTCCTCGACCGTGTGGCCGAAGACCAGGTGCAGGATCGCGCGGGTGCCCACGTCCACCAGGTCGCCGGGCAGTCCGCCGTCACCGAGCGCCGAGCGCAGCGCGGTCGCGGGCTCGCGGGCGCCGAGCCCGAAGGTGTGAGCGGTGACGACGACCTCGGCGCCATCGCGGTAGGCGAGCATCGCGTCGCGGAGCTCGGCGCAGATCTCGATCGCCCGCCGGTCCCAGCGCTCGGCGCGGCGGGGCCTGCTGCCGCGCTGGAGGATCTCGTCGGCGACGGCCGCCAGCAGCGACTGCTTGTTGGGGACGTGGTGGTAGAGCGCGCTGGGCTGCACGCCGAGCTCGGAGGCGAGCCGGCGCATGGTGAGCGATTCCAGCCCGTACTCGTCGAGGACCTCGATGGCCCGAGCCACGACATCGCTGCGGTGGTAGCGCACTCGAAACCTCCAGTTGACCGGTCGGTGCCCCCAGTCTAGCCTGAACGCCGTTCAGGTGAACACTGTTCAGGTCGATTTCGGGAGAGGACCCCATGGGCACCACCTTCGATCAGCTCGCCGACGCGGTCCTGGCCGGAACCCCGGCCACCGCCGACGACGCGCTCGCCGTCCTGCGCACCGACGACGCCGACCTGATGTCCGTCGTGGCAGCGGCGGGCAGGCTGCGGCGGGCGCACTTCGGCAACACCGTGAAGGTCAACTACCTGGTCAACCTGAAGTCCGGTCTGTGCCCGGAGAACTGCAACTACTGCTCGCAGGCCCTCGGCTCGAACGCGCCGATCCTGAAGTACTCGTGGCTGTCCAAGGACGAAACGCTGCGGCAGGCGGGAGCCGGTCTCCAGGGCGGGGCCAGCCGGGTGTGCATGGTCTCCTCCGGTCGCGGCCCGTCGAACCGCGACATCGACAAGGTCACCGAGATGGTCGGTGCGCTCAAGTCCGAACACCCGGACGTCGAGGTGTGCGCCTGCCTGGGACTGCTGTCCGACGGCCAGGCCGAACGGCTCAAGGACGCCGGGGTGGACGCCTACAACCACAACATCAACACGGCCGAGAGCCACCACGACACGATCGTCCAGACCCACACCTACGCCGACCGCGTCGACACCGTGGGCAAGGCGAAGGCCGCGGGCCTGTCGCCGTGCTCGGGCCTGATCGCCGGATTGGGCGAAACCGATGAGCAGCTGGTCGAGGCGCTGTTCGCGCTCAAGGAGCTCGAATCCGACTCGATCCCGGTGAACTTCCTGATGCCCTTCGACGGCACCCCGTTCGAGAACACCTGGGAGCTCTCCCCCACCCGCTGCGTGAAGATCCTGGCGATGGCGCGGTTCGTCTGCCCGGACCGGGAGGTCCGGATCGCCGGTGGCCGCGAGATGCACCTGCGCTCGCTTCAGCCGCTCGCGCTGCACGTCGCCAACTCGATCTTCCTCGGCGATTACCTCACCTCCGAGGGTCAGGAGGCCGATGCCGACATCGCGATGATCCGCGACAACGGCTTCATCGTGCTGGGCTCCGACGAGGAGATCGCGCAGCGGCCCGTCGACCCGGCGATCCGCCGCCGGGGCGCGGGCACCGACGTCCTGCCCAACGCGTGATGGGCGCCGCGGACCTGCTCGCCTTCGACCGCGAGCACCTGTGGCACCCCTACACCTCGATGCTCGACCCCGCGCCGACGCGGCTGGTGACCGGTGCTTCGGGCAGCAGGATCGCCATCGACGGCGTCGGCGAGGTGGTCGACGGGATGGCGTCGTGGTGGTCGGCGATCCACGGCTACCGGCACCCGGTGCTCGACGAGGCGCTGCGGGAGCAGGCGGAGCGGTTCTCGCACGTGATGTTCGGCGGCCTCACCCACGAGCCGGCCGTCGAGCTGGCCAGGCGCCTGGTCGAGCTCACCCCCGACGGGCTCGACCGGGTCTTCCTCGCCGACTCCGGATCGGTGAGCGTCGAGGTCGCGATGAAGATGGCGCTGCAGCACCAGCGCGGCGTCGGGCGGCCCGAGCGCACGCGGTTCCTCACCGTGCGCGGCGGATATCACGGCGACACGTTCGACTGCATGAGCGTGTGCGATCCCGACGGCGGCATGCACTCGATGTGGTCGACGGTGCTGCCGGATCAGGTCTTCGGCGAACGACCGCCGGGGATCGGCGGTGACGTCGCCGAGTGGGCGTCGGGCTTCCGCGCGCTCGCAGCCGAGCACGCGGGCACCCTGGCCGGGCTGATCGTGGAACCCCTGCTGCAGGGCGCGGGCGGGATGCACCCCTACCCCGCCGAATGCCTGCGGGTGTTCCGCGAGGTCGCCGACGAGCACGGGCTGGTGCTGGTCTTCGACGAGATCGCCACCGGTTTCGGGCGCACCGGAGCGCTTTTCGCGTCCGAGGCGGGCGGCGTCAGCCCGGACGTGCTGTGCCTGGGCAAGGCTCTGACCGGCGGGTACCTGACGCTGGCGGCCACGCTGTGCACCAGCGAGGTGGCCCGCGGCATCTCCGGCAGCGATTCGGGCGTGCTCATGCACGGTCCGACGTTCATGGGCAATCCCCTGGCCTGCGCGGTCGCCTCCGCCAGCCTCGACCTGCTCGCCACCGGCCGGTGGGTGCACGACGTGCGGCGGATCAACCGCGGTCTGCAGGCGCTGCACGACATCGACGCGGCCGAGGTGCGGGTGCTCGGCGCCGTCGGGGTGGTGCGGCTCGATCACCCCGTCGACGTGGCCGCGGCGACCGAGGCCGCGCTCTCCCAAGGCGCGTGGCTGCGCCCGTTCCGGGATCTGATCTACACGATGCCGCCGTACGTGTGCACCGACGAGGACGTGGCGACGCTGTGCGCCGGCATCGCCGCGGCGGTGAAGGCCGGATGAGCTGGGACGGGTGGCTGGCCGAGCAGCGGGAGTCTCGCGAGCGGGCGGGCCTGCAGCGCGCGCTGCGGGCCCGCTCGGTGGACGAGGACGTCATCGACCTCGCGAGCAACGATTACCTGGGCCTGAGCACGCATCCCGAGGTGCGCCGGGCCACCGCCGACGGGGCGCTGGCGTGGGGCGCGGGCTCGGGCGCGTCCAGGTTGGTCACCGGCACCACGACGGCGCACGGCGAGCTGGAGGCCGAGCTCGCCGGGTTCACGGGCCGGCGGTCCGCGCTGGTGATGTCCAGCGGCTACCACGCGAACCTGTCCGCGGTGACCGCGCTGGCCGACCGCGACGCGCTCATCGTCTCGGACGCGCACGTGCACGCGTCGCTGATCGACGCGGCCCGGTTGTCCCGCGCGACGATCCAGGTGGTGCCGCACAACGGGGTCGACGCGGTGCGGGCGGCGCTGGACCAGGCCGGTGGGCGGCGGGCGCTGGTGCTGACCGAGTCGATCTACTCGGTGCTCGGCGATGCGGCACCGCTGCCCGAACTGGCCGAGATCTGCGCGGAGCGGGGCGCGTTGCTGCTGGTCGACGAGGCCCACGGGCTGGGTGTCGTGGGCGATGGTGGCCGGGGCCTGGTGGCCGGACTGGGCGAGGCACCGCAGGTGGTCATGACGGCGACGTTGTCGAAGTCCCTCGGCGCGATGGGCGGCGCGGTGCTGGGGTCGGAGGCGTTGATCGACCACCTCGTCAACCGCGCGCGGCCGTTCATCTTCGACACCGCCCTGGCTCCCGCACCCGTGGCGGGGGCGCTGGCCGCGCTGCGCCTGCTGCGCGAGCGGCCCGAACTCCCCCAGCGCATCCACCGGCGAGCCTCCGAGCTCGCCGACCGCCTCGCGGTGAGCCGGTCGGCGGGTGCGGTGCTGTCGGTGCCGATGCCGTCTCCGCAGGTGGCGCTCGCGGCGCAGGCCGCCGCGCTCGACGCGGGGGTGCGGGTCGGCTGCTTCCGGCCGCCGTCGGTGCCCGACGGCGTGTCGAGGCTGCGGATCACCACCCAGGCCGGGATCGGCGATGACGACTGGGAGCACGCGGTCCAGGCGCTGACGCGGGTCGTCGAGCAACACGGAGGAGCACCGTGATCGTCTTCGTCACCGGAACCGACACCGGGGTCGGGAAGACCGTCGCCACAGCGGCACTGGCCGTCCACTTCGGACCTGAGGTGGTGGTGGCCAAGCCGACGCAGACCGGCGACGACGAGCCCGACGTGGAGGTGGTCCGCCGCCTGGCGGGCTGCGAGGTCGCGCAGTTCACCCACCTCCCGGACCCGCTCGCCCCGGACACCGCCGCCCGCCTGCGCGAGGTCGGCATCCCGACGATCGGCGACCACGCGGCCCGCCTCCGCGAGCTCGCCGGAACGCACCGCACGGTGATCGTGGAGGGCGCGGGCGGTGCGCTGGTCCGCCTCGACACCACCGGAGGCACCCTGCCCGACCTCGCCGCCGACCTCGCCCGCGACCACGAGGTCCAGGTCCACGTCGTCACCCGGGTCGGCCTGGGCACGCTCAACCACACCGAGCTCACCGTCGAAGCGCTGCGCTCGCGCGGCCTGGAACCGGCCGGCCTGGTGCTCGGCGCCGTGCCGGGAGAACCTGGCCTGGCCGAGCGCTGCAACCTCACCGAGCTCCCCCGCACCACCGGCGTGCCGGTCCTCGCCGCGCTGCCCGAAGGGGCGGGCGCGCTTCGACCGCACGAGTTCCGCAGCCGCGCGGCGTCCTGGTTCCGAACGCGCTGACGGGTGTGCGCAGCGGGTTTTCCTCCCATCGAAAACCCCTTGTCCGCTGCCGCCGGCTGCCGCCATGGTGTCGTCAGCCGCATCCGGGGAGTCTGGGGGTGGTGCCGGGTTCCTCCCGATGCCCGGCACAGCCCCGGGTGCGGCCACTTCAGCACACCGCGGGCCGTGAGCCGGACAGCTGCGATGCCCAGGGCGCTTGCCGCGCAGCACTACCTCGGCCTGACGATGCGGTGGTCGAAGGCGTAGACGATCGCGGCTGCGCGGTCCCGCAGGTCGAGCTTGACGAAGATGCGGCCGACGTGGCTCTTCACCGTCACCTCGGAAATGCCCAGTTCCGCGGCGATCTCGGAGTTGGACAGGCCGCGTCCGATGAGCACCAGGACGTCGTGCTCGCGGGAGGTGAGCTCGTCGACGGCGACCTCCGGTGCCGGGGACGACGAGCGGTACGCGGTGAGCACGCGTCCGGTGACGGCCGGGTCCAAGCACGCCTCCCCCGCGGCCAGCGACCGGACCGCGCGGATGACGTCCTCGGCCGGGGAGTCCTTGAGCAGGAAGCCGCTCGCGCCCGCGCGCAGGGCTCCGGAGAGCAGCTGGTCGTCGTCGAAGGTGGTCAGCACCAGCACCGGTGGGGCGTCGTCGGCCGCCTGCAGCCTGCGGGTCGCCTCGATGCCGTCGACGTGCTTCATCCTCAGGTCCATCACGACCACGTCGGGCCGGTCGGCGGCGACCGCCGAGGCCACCTCCGACCCGTCCGCGCACTCCCCGACGACGGCGAAACCGTCCTTGCGGCGCAGGATCCGGCGCAGCCCCGAGCGCACCAGCTCCTGGTCGTCGACGAGCAGAACCTTGATCATCGGGCCTCCCCCGGTGTCGGCAGCAGGTCGTGCGGTTCTGGTGAGAACTCCGCGCGCACCACCCATTCATCGCCGGCGGGACCGGCTCGCAGGCGTCCGCCCAGCAGTTCGGCGCGCTGGCGCATGCCCGCGATGCCGTTCCCGGGCTCTACCGCTCCTGCCGCGCTCGGCAGCGCGTTGCCGACGGTCAGCACCACGCCGTCGTCGATGGCCAGCCGCACCAGCGCGGTGGTTCCCGGGGAGTGCTTGACGACGTTGGCCAACGACTCGCGCGCGATCCGGTAGAGCGCGAGACCCGTTGCGGCGGAGACGGATCGAGCGTCGCCGTCCACCTCGTAGGTCACCGGGACACCGGCTCTGACGACGTCGGAGACGAGATCGACGATGTCGTCGATGCCCGGTTCCGGGCGGACCTTCGAGGGTTCGGCGTCCAGGAGCCCGACCGTGCGGCGGATGTCGGCGATCGCCTGCCTGCCGAGTCGTTCGGCGTCGGTGAGCGCCTCGACGGCGTCGTCGACGTCGCGGTCCTCCTGCAACGCCCGCCTGGCACCGGTGAGGTGCAGCAGCGTGATGCTCAGCGAGTGGGCGACGACGTCGTGCACCTCGCGCGCGATGCGGCGGCGCTCGTCGTCGGCGGCCTGCACCGCACGCTCGGCCTGCACCTGGCGTTCCCGCTCGAACGACCGCAGCTGGGTCCTGATGATGAAGCCGGTGGCCCAGCCGAGCGCGACCGTGACCAGGGAGAACGGCAGGCCGTAGCCGAGGTGCCCGACGGCTGCCGCCGCGGTCGGGACCAGCGCGGCCAGGGCGGCGACCGTCAGGCTCGCCCGAACCGAGGTGACGGCCGCGCACTCGGCGAGCATCACGACCAGGATCAGCGGCGCGAGGTCGTTGGGCACCGGGTGCACCAGCAGGATCGAGGTGCCCAGCATCGCACACCCGGCCACGCCGACGGGCCGTCCCGAGTCCGGGTTCGGTGTTCCGACCAGCAGGTACACCACCGGCAGGATCGTGAGCAGACCGCCGACGAGCGTCCAGTCCGCGACCTCGGCCGCCAGCCGCTGCACCACCGCGACCGCCGACACCACCACCAGGCAAGCGTGGCCGGGCAGCACCACCGCGGGCGGGTAGCCGAACGGCAGCGCCGCGGCTCGGCCGTGCACGTAGCGGATCAGACCCCTCATCCGGGCCAGCCTAGAACGCCGCCCGGCCCACCGGAATCGTCGCGGACTCCTCCTCAGGTAGGAGGTGGAACCGGGCCCGCAGCACGATGTGGGCGCGGTCACCTGCCGATAGCGTTGTGGTCATGACGACCTCGACCGCCACGTCCTCCAGCGAGCACCGGCGCCGCTGGTGGGAGTCCGCGACACCGTCCGGGTCCGGGGAGCTCGTGCCGTCCCCGGCCGGACCGGTCGACGAGCTGGGCACGCCGCCACCGCTGCACGGTGCGGGGCCGCTGCTGCAGACCCTGCGGTTGGGCCGCGACGAAGGGCGCGTGCTGTTCGAGGGAACCCGGCTCCACGGGGACGTCTTCCGCGTCAACACGCTGCTGGAGAAGCGGCCGCTGACGATCACCTCGCACCCCGACCACGTGAAGTCGCTGTTCACCGCCGGCCCGGCCCTGGCACCGTCGACCGCCGGGCAGTCGCAGCTGCGGCCCATCGTCGGCGAGTCGGTGCTGACCGCGACCGGCGAGCGGCACCGCAGGCAGCGCAAGCTGCTGATGCCTCCGTTCCACGGCAAGGCCATCGCCCGCTACCGCGAGCAGATCCTCGACGCCACCACCCGCGAGATCGACAGCTGGCAACCCGGCTCCCGGATCCGGCTCGCCGACTCCGCTCAGCAGGTGACCCTCGACGTGATCATGTCCGGGGTCTTCGGCATCGACTACCGCTCCAGCGAGTCCGAGCAGCTGCTGCGCAGGCGGCTGCGGCAGATGCTGGCGCTGTCGGTGAGCTCGCTGGCGCGGATCAGCGAGCTGGTGTCGATGCGCAGTTCGGAGCCGATGGGGGTGCAGAAGTGGGGGCTGGCGCACCTCGACCGCGCGATGCTGGCGGTGATCGCCGAGCGCCGCGCCGCGCACGTGCCCGGCGAGCGGCACGACATCCTGTCGCTGCTGCTCGACGCCCGCGACGACGAGGGCGCCGGGCTCACCGACGGGGAGCTGCGCAACGAGCTGCTGACGCTGGTGCTGGCGGGGCACGAGACGACCGCGAACTCCATCGGCTGGGCGTTCGAGCGGCTGGTGCGGCACCCCGAGTCCTACGGCAGGCTCCGCGACGCGGCCCGCGCCGAGGACGACGGCGGCTACGTCGACGCGACGATCCACGAGGCGATGCGGGTGCGCCCGGTGATCCCGATGCTGGGCAGGCGGGTCATGTCCCACTGGCGGTTCGGCGACTGGGTCGTGCCGGAGCGGTCGCGGGTGCTGATCGGAGTTCTTTCGCTGCACCACCGCGAAGACCTCTACGCCGACCCGTTCCGGTTCGACCCGGACCGGTTCGTCGGCGTGAAACCCGGCTCCACCACGTGGGTCCCGTTCGGCGGTGGTGACCGCCGCTGCCTCGGCGCGACTCTGGCGATGGAGGAGATGCGCATCCTCACCGGGGAGATCGCCCGCCGCACCGACCTGAGCGCGATCGATGCGGCGCCGGAGCGCCCGGTGCACCGCAACGTCACGATGATCCCCGGGCAGGGCGGCGCGGTGGAGATCGGCTCGGTGATGCCGTGATCTCCGACGTGGTCTGCGCTACTTCCGGCTAATCCCGGACCACCGCTCGGCGATCAACCCCAGTGGGGAGACACCCCGCTGACGGGAAGCCGAACGATGAGCGCTGAGACGAACACCCGAATCCTGCTGAAGAACCTCGCCCCGCTGCGGGCGCAGGCCGAACCCTACGAGGACTGGCGGCGGCTCGACCGCGATGCCGCGGCGGCCGCCCGCCGGATCCTGGCCTTCGAACTGCCCGGTCGGCGCACGTCGGTGAACGCCGAGCGCTGAACCGCTCAGGCCCCCGGAGCCAGCGCCTCGGCGTCGAAGCCGACCGCTTCGAGCGCGCTCCTGGGGTCGGCGACGAGCTTGCGGGCTTCGAGGTCCATCAGGCCCAGCACGCAGGTGATGTCGGCGGAGATCGTGCCGTCGGCCTTGGTGATCACCGTGTCGAGGTGGAAGGACTTCCCGGAGCCGAACTTCGCCTCGCAGGACGCCTCGATGTGCTCGTTGGCGCGCAGCTCGCGCCGGAAGTTCACCGTCGTGCTCAGCAGCACCGGCGACAGCTTCTGGGCTACCAGCCCGTCCCAGTCGCACCCGGCCGCCTGGAACCCGGCGACCCGAGCCACCTCGCCGTACTGGTGGTACACGGCGTGGTTGACGTGGCCGAGCGCATCGAGCTCGTAGCTGCGGACCTGGAGCGGAATGCGAAAAGTCACGGGCCCACGGTAAGCAGAGGTCACCGCGTCGGTGTCGCAATCATGACGAGGATCGCAGGACCCACGTCGCCCGTCTCCGGGCTACGGGACCTGGTAGTCGCTGTCGCGGGCGTCGGTGATGGCCATGTGGCCGGGGGCGTGACCGATGGCGAACGGCGGCTTGGACTGCATCACCGCGGCCTGCGGCGTGACCCCGCAGGCCCAGAAGACCGGGACCTCACCGGGCCGGACCTCCACGGCCTCGCCGAAGTCGGGTGCGCCGAGGTCGGTGATCCCCAGGGCTCCGGGAGAACCGACGTGCACCGGGGCTCCGTGCACCGCCGGGTAGCGGGAGGTCACCCGCACGGCTGCGGCGACCAGTTCAGCGGGGACGGGCCGCATCGACACCACGAGCGGACCCGACAGCCCTCCGGCCGGTCGGCACTGCCGGGAGGTCCGGTACATCGGCACGTTGCTGCCCACCTCGATGTGCCGGACCGGGACACCGGCCTCCAGCAGCGCGGCCTCGAAGGTGAAGCTGCACCCCACGAGGAAGCTGACCAGGTCCTCCCGCCACAGGTCGACGACCTCGGCGCGCTCCTCCACCAGCTCGCCGTCCCGGTAGACGGTGTAGGCGGGCAGGTCGGTGCGCAGATCGCCCCGGAAGATCGACGCGCTGGTCTCGCCCGGCTCGGTCACGTCCAGCACCGGGCAGGACTTGGGGTTGCGCTGGGCGAACAGCAGGAAGTCGTAGGCGTGCTCGCGCGGCAGCGAGATCAGGTTCGCCTGCGTCCACCCGGCGCTGAAACCCGAGGTCGGCACGCGCAGCCCACCGCGGAACGCTTCCCGAGCCTGCTCGGGTGACATGTCCTTCGCCATCGTGGCCTCCTCAGATGCAGCGGAAGTGGACGTGCTGGCCGGGTCGCGCCTGCGCGGCCTTGGCCACGTCGGCGGCCAGCACCACGCCGATCACCGGGTACCCGCCGGTGACGGGGTGGTCGGCCAGGAACAGCGTCGGGGTTCCCAGCGGCGGCACCTGGAGCGCGCCGGTGACCATGCCCTCGCTGGGCAGTTCCTCGGTCCGGCTGCGCTCCAGCACCGGCCCGTCGAGGCGCATGCCGACCCGGTTGCTCTCGGGGGTGACCTCGTAGGGCGCGCTGACCAGCGATTCCAGCGCCTCGTCGGTGAACCAGTCGGCGCGCGGGCCCGGTTGGACCCGCAGCACGACCTCCTCGGCGGGACCGGCGACGGGCGCGATGTCCACGACCGGGAACCGCGAGGGCGGCGCACCGATCGGCAGCGCGGCACCGGGCCGCAGCTGGTCGGGGCCGAGGCCGGAGAGCACGTCGGTGGAGCGCGAGCCGAGCACCGGTGCGACGTCGATGCCGCCGCGCACCGCGAGGTAGCTGCGCAACCCGATCGCCGGGACGCCGAGCCGCAGCTCCGCTCCGGCGGGCACGCGCAGCACCGCGTTCGCAGCCGCGCCTCGACCGTCGACCGAGAGGGGGCACGGTGCTCCGGTGAGCGCCACGGTCACGTCGCGGGTGGGGCGCACGACGAGCCCGCCGAAGGTGACCTCGATGGCGGCGGTGTTCTCGTCGTTGCCCACCAGCCGGTTCGCCAGCCGCAGCGAGGAGGCGTCGGCGGCACCGGAGGTGCCCACGCCGATCCCCGCCAGGCCCGGTCTGCCGAGGTCTTGAACGGTGGCGAGCGGGCCGGTGGCCAGGACTTCCAGTGTCATCCGATCTCCCGGAACCGCACTCGCACACCCGGGCGCAGCAGCGCGGGCGGATCGCGGTCGATGCTGAAAATCTGCAGGTCGGTGTGCCCGATGAGCTGCCATCCGCCGGGCGATTCCCGCGGGTAGATGCCGCTGAACGCGCCCGCCAGCCCCACGGCTCCGGCGGGAACGGCGGTGCGCGACTCGGACCGGCGAGGCACCACCAGGTCTTGCGGGCCGCCGCTGAGGTAGCCGAAACCCGGTGCGAATCCGCCGAAGGCGACCTTCCACTCGGCTCCGGTGTGCTTGTCGACGACCTCGCGCTCGGTGAGCCCGGTCAGCCGGGCGACCTCGGCGAGGTCGGCGCCGTCGTAGACGACCGGCACCTCCAGCTGCTCGCCCTCCTCGCGCAGGCCGCCGCGCGGTTCGACGGCGCGCACCGCGGCCTCGATCGCCTTGACGTCGGACCGCTGCGGATCCAGTTGCAGCAGGAGCGTTCTCGCCGCGGGGACGAGGTCGATGACGCCTTCGGGCGGCGCGTCTGCGAGCGCCGCGTACAGCGCGTGCACCTCCTGCAGATCGGCCAGTTCGATCAGCAGTCCCGAGTCGGCGCAGGGCAGGAAGCGCATCAGCTCCCTCCCGCCACGAACGGCCGCAGCACCACGCCGGCATCGCTGAGCCGGTCGCGCACGGCCTGGGCGATGGCGACCGCTCCCGGGCTGTCGCCGTGCACGCAGATCGAGTCGGCGCGCACCTGGATCTCGCTGCCGTCGACGGCCCGGATCGGTTCGCCCGCGGCGAGTTTCAGGCAGCGCTGGGCGATCTCCTCGGGGTCGTGCAGCACCGCGCCGGGTTCGCGCCGCGACACGAGGGTGCCCTCGGGCGTGTAGGCGCGGTCGGCGAAGGCTTCGCGGAAGGTCCGCAAACCGGCCCGCTCAGCCTGGGAGAGCCACTCCGAACCGGGGAGGCCGAGCACGGCCAGTCCCGGGTCGTAGGCGCGGACGGCTTCGACCACGGCGGCCGCCTGCTCGGCGTGGTGCACGATCGCGTTGTAGAGCGCGCCGTGCGGCTTGACGTAGCCGACCTCGGTGCCCGCCACGCGGGCGAACCCCGCCAGCGCGCCGATCTGGTAGATCACGTCGTCGGTCAGCTCGCGCGGCGGCACGTCGATGAACCGGCGGCCGAAGCCGGCCAGGTCCCGGTAGCCGACCTGCGCGCCGACCGCCACGCCCCGCTCGGCGGCCCGGGTCACCGCCGCGCGGATCACCACCGAGTCCCCGGCGTGGAAGCCGCAGGCCACGTTGGCGCTGGTGACCACGCCCAGCAGCGCTTCGTCGTCGCCGAGTTCCCAGCGGCCGAAACCTTCGGCCAGGTCCGCGTTGAGATCCATCGTCGTCCTCACTTCCACAGCGCCGCGATGCCGCCGACCGAGTTGACGCCCAGGTAGACCGTCAGCAGCCAGGCGACCGCGCCGACCACCAGCAGCCAGCGCGGGTAGCGGTAGCCGCCGAGCAGATCGCCGCGCCGGGCGGCCACGAACATCAGCACGCCGAAGCCCACCGGCAGGATCAGCCCGTTGAGCGCACCGGCCAGCACCAGCAGTGTGGTGGGCGCCTGGTCCAGCAGCACGAACACCAGCGCGGAGATCGCCACGAACGCCACGACCAGCCAGTTGCGGGCCTTCTCCAGCGAGCGGGAGAAGGTGACCAGGAAGGACACCGAGGTGTAGGCGGCGCCGACGACCGAGGTGATGCTGGCGGCCCAGAGGATCATGCCGAACAGCCGCACCCCGATCTCACCGGCCGCGTGCTGGAACGCCTCGGCGGTGGGGTTGGCCGAGCTGAGGGCGACGCCGCCGGCGACCACGCCGAACACCGCGAGGAACAGCACCAGCCGCATCACGCCGGTGACCAGCAGCGACACCACGGAGCTGCGGCTGACGTCGGTGATCTGGTCCGGTCCGGTCACGCCGGCGTCGACCAGCCGGTGCGCCCCGGCGTAGGTGATGTAGCCGCCGACGGTGCCGCCGATGAGCGTGGTGATGGCCAGGAAGTCGACCTCGCTCGGCCACACGGCCTGCACCAGAGCCTGGCCGACGGGAGGTGCGGAGGAGAACGCGACGAAGGCGGTCAGCGCGATCATCACGATCCCCAGCACCACGACGATCCGGTCCATCGCCACACCCGCGCGCTTGCTGAGGAAGATGCCGATCGCGATCACCGCGGACAGCGTGCCACCGATCTTGGCGTCGAGCCCGAACAGCGCGTCCAGGCCCAGCGAGGTTCCGGCGATGTTGCCGATGTTGAACACGAGCCCGCCGAAGACCACCAGCGCGGCCATCACGTAGCCGAGGCCGGGCAGCACCTTGTTGCCCAGGTCCTGGGCGCGCATGCCGGAGACGCCGATGACCCGCCAGACGTTCAGCTGGACGGCGATGTCGACCAGGATCGACACCAGGATCGCGAAGGCGAAGGCGGCCCCGAGCTGGATCGTGAACTGGGTCGTCTGGGTGATGAAGCCGGGCCCGATGGCGCTGGTGGCCATCAGGAACACCGCACCGAGCAGCGTGCTGCGCTTCCCCTTCGATCCGTTCTGCCGGGGTGTGCTCGTCTCGGTCATGGCACTCCGATCCCGCGGTGGCTGTGGTTCGGAACAACATAGAGAATTGTTGAACAATACCGCAATACCCCGTTTGGAACTTTCCCGTTAAACTGTTGATCACCTGCACCTACTGCACAGGGAGCCGGCTTGACCGCAACCGATCCGTGGGCTGACCTGCTGGCGGCCGACCGAGCGCTGCTCGACCGCACCAGCACCGCCGAGCGGGTCGCCGACGTGCTGCGGCAGCGGATCATCGACGGCGCCCTGTCCCCCGGCACCCGCCTGTCCGAGGAGAGCGCGGGCAAGGCCCTCGCGGTCTCCCGCAACACTCTGCGCGAAGCCTTCCGGCTGCTGGTGCACGAACGGCTGCTGGTGCACGAGTTCCACCGCGGCGTGTTCGTCCGGGTGCTCTCC
This sequence comes from Saccharopolyspora terrae, assembly GCF_004348435.1. NCBI lineage: Bacteria > Bacillati > Actinomycetota > Actinomycetes > Pseudonocardiales > Pseudonocardiaceae > Saccharopolyspora > Saccharopolyspora terrae. Next base: position 134,998 of record NZ_SMKS01000005.1, read on the forward strand.
GCCGAGGACGTCATCGACCTCTACCGGATCCGCCGCCTGCTGGAGACCAGCGCGGTGCGCCGCGGCGAGAACCCCGACCTGGTCTCAGCGGTCGACCGCGCGGTCAGCGACGGCGAGCGCGCGGCGGCCGAGGAGCGCTGGTGGGACGTGGGCACGGCGAACATGCGCTTCCACGAGGCGCTGGCGGCGCTGGCGGGCAGCCCCCGGGTCAACGACACGATGCGCCAGCTGCTGGCCGAGCTGCGCCTGGCGTTCCACGTCATGTCGCGCCCCGAGGAGTTCCACAAGCCCTACCTCGGGTTCAACCGCGAGATCGCCGACCTGCTCACGGCCGGGCACCGGGAGGCGGCGGCGGAGAAGCTCGACGCGTACTTCGACGCCGCCGAGACCCAGCTCGTCGCCGCCTACCGCACCTACCAGGACTGAGCGAAGACCACGCTGGTCAGCAGCACGTGGACGGCGGTCCCGCCGAGGATGCTCAGCACCGGGTTGCGCTTCCACAGGTGCAACCCGATCGTCGCCGCCAGCGACAGCGCGGTCGGCGCGTACGCGGTTGCCTGGGTGTCGTGCAGCGTGTAGACGGCGAGGATCACCATGACGCCGACCGGCATCCGCGCGCCGAGGAAGTGCACGGTCGCGCTGCTGCGCAGCGGCGCGAGAGCGGCGAACGGCAAGGCCCGCAACGCCCAGGTGACGGCGACGGACACGGCCACCCCGCCGGCGATGTGGATCGGGTCAGGCATCGACGTCCTTCTTCCGCAAGAGGATTCGGCTCGCCAGCAGGCAGGCGGTGAACAGCCCGAGGGAGACCAGCAGCATCTGCTCGGGGAACAGCAGCGCGCTCACCAACGCGCAGACCATCGCCAGCGCCGGGACGGGAACGCTGCGACGCGCCCGGTAGGCGTCGATGGCCAGCACGACGAACAGCGCGGTGAGCGCGAAGTCGAGACCGTCGAGCCGGAACGGCACCAGCGCCCCGAACAGCGCGCCCAGCGTCGCGCCCGCGACCCAGTAGAAGTGCAGCAGCACCTGCAACCACACGATCCGCCTGCCGCTCCACTCCTGCGCCGCGGGTCCGGTCGACAGCGCGTAGGCCTCGTCGGTGAGCGCGAAAGTGCTGTACACCTTGCCGACTCGGCTGCGCACCCGGTGCAGCGGGAAGGACAGCGCGTAGAACACGTGCCGGAAGTTGACCAGCAGCGCCGTCACCGCGACGTTCGCCAGCGGCGCGGCGGCCACGACGAGGCCGATCAGCAGGAACTCCAGCGAGCCCGCGTAGATCAGGGCGGCGAACGCCGTCGCCCACCACCAGTCCAGACCGGCGTGCACCACGAGCAGTCCGAACGCGATGCCCAGCGGGATCATCGCGAGCCCCACGGAGCTCGAATCGCGCAGAGCACCCCGCACGTCGGCGCGCGGGGAGGAAGCGGTCTCAGCGACCAGAACGGCAGGCATGCCTGCAATTTTAGGTGGCGGACGGAGTAATGTGGTTGCCGTGCGTTCCCAGTTTCCGACCCTGAGAGCAACATGATGTCGATGGATGCCCTAGACCGCGCAATATTGTCTCATCTGAGCCAGGACGGCAGGTTGACCAACGTCGAGCTCGCCCAGCGGGTCGGCCTCACGCCCGCTCCGTGCCTGCGCAGGGTCAAGCGCCTGGAGTCCGAGGGGATCATCACCGGCTACCGCGCCCGCATCGACCCGGCCGCCACCGGTCGCGGCTTCGAGGTCATGGTCTCGGTCGAGATCAGCATCAACGACCTGCAGACCGTCGAGGAGCTGGAAGGCGCCATCACCGCCTACGACGAGGTGGTCGAGGTGCACCGCCTCTTCGGCCGCCCCGACTACCTCATCCGCGTGGCCGTGGAGGACTCGGCGACCTTCGAAACCTTCCTCACGACCAAGCTCATGGCGCTGCGCGCGGTGGCCAGGGTCGACTCCCACATGATCATGAAGAAGCTCAAGACGAGCGACTGACCGCGACGAGCGCGGGGCCAGTCGCGGTAGCGGGTCTGGTCGGCGGTGATCAGGGCCGCGCCGAGGCCGGTGAGGCTGCCGGACCGCGGCCACGACCGAGTGCAGCTAGTCGCGGTCGCCGTCGTCCAGCGCGCGCAACCAGCGCGGAGCCCGGTCGCCCGTCGCGGCGCGCAGCCTCGCCTGCCTGTGCCACGACAGGTACTGGGGCGGCAGCCGCCGCTCCCGGGCCAGGTGCAGGCTCAGCACCAGCTCCCACATCGGGTCCGGCGCCTCGGCCAGCCGCACCCGCGCCAGGTCGTCCCGGTTGAACACCAACCGCAGCGTCATGCCCGCCCCCATGGACGCGGGACTGCGCCGCTGATGGCCCCAACCCCGCCTTGCGCACGACTTTCTACGTGGTGCCGGGCCGGTTGTGGTTTCCGTGCCGCAGCGGATGCATCGCTTCCGGGGCCCCGGCCGGCGTCACCGGCGAGCCCTTCGCGGAGTCCTGCGCCTCCGCAGGTTCCGCGCGGTGCTCACCCGATCCGGGTTGGGCACCGCGGCGGAGCTCGTAGAGCCGCTGCCGCATCATCTCGACCACCTGCGGGCGGTCGTTGTGCTCCTGCTCGTACTCCAGCACGCGCGTCAGCTCGTCCTGACCGAGCGAACGGATCATGTGCTGCAACGACCCCGTCGACAGCTGGTCGTAGTCCGGAAGCGGGAAGTCCTGCTCCTGCATCGCCGAGCCTCCTCGGGAATTTCGGACGTGGCTCGGCGGGGGCTCGCCATCAGCCCCCGCCGAGGGGAAACCGGTTGAGTCGCGCGGGCTTCCGGACCGGCGCTGGGAGTCACCCGTCCTTGCCGAAGGCGTCCTTCGCGTTCTCACCGGCCTGCTTGAGGTTGCCCTTGGTCTGCTCGGTCTTGCCCTCGACCTCGGTTCTGCGATCGCCCGTGGCACTGCCGAGCTTCTCCTTGGCCTTGCCCACGGCCTCCTCCACCTTGTGGCGGGCCTTGTCCATCGCAGACATCTGAACATCCTCCTCATCCTCGGGAGACCACGGCTTACCCGGGAGCCCCGTCGACGAAACGTCGAGCGATCCGGCCCGGCGGTCACGCGTCGCGCACCTTGCGGCGGTGGCTGGTGTCGCAGAAGGGGTAGTTCTGACTGCGACGGCACGCGCAGACGGCGACCACGAACCGGTCGGAGTCCACTGTGGTCCCGTCCCCGAGCACCAGCCGCACGGGACCTTCGACGAGGATCGGTCCTCCGGGGACGACGGTGACCCGCCGGAGGTCGGGGTCACCGCGGCCGGTCCGCACGGATCACCACCAGTTCCTCGCTGCGCTGCCCGCGCCGGATCAGCCCGCGGTCCTCCAGCACGGCCGCGCGCTCGTCGAGGACCGGGCCGAACGCCTGCGCTTGGCGGTCCACCACAGCGGCTTTCAATCCCCCGGCACGCAGCCGCACCAGCGTCGCCTCCACGTCGGCCAGGTCGGACTGCACCAGCAGCAGCGTCCCGCCACCGACCAGGAGCTCGGGCGCGCGAACGCACAGCCGGTCGATGACCGCGCGGCCGTCGTACCCGGCGTCCCACGCACGCGCCGCGCCGCGCGGTGGCTCGGGGCCCTGCGCGGGGACGTAGGGCGGGTTGGCCAGCACCACGTCGAACGGGTCGGGGTAGTCGCGCGCCAGCGCATCGCCCCGCTCCGCGCGCACCGGCAAGCCGCGCAGCCAGGCGTTCGCACGCGCCACCGCGACGGCCGCGCTCGAGACGTCCACGGCCGTCACCTCCCCAGCGCCGGTGCGCGCCGCGGCCAGCGCCAGAGCGCCGGTCCCGGTGCCGACGTCGAGCACCCGGCTGCCCGGCTCGATCCCGGCGTCGCCCAAAGCCCGCGCCAGCAGCCAGGTGTCGCCCTGCGGCCGGTAAACAGCCGAGGTTCTCAGCAATCTCATGGCCAACAGGTTTCCTCCCCCGCCGAGTCGCAAACCACGAGCTCAGAGGTTTGACCAGGCCCTCACCGGGGAAAGCAACGCCATGCAGGCCGGATCGCAGCCACGGGGAGGAGCTCGCCGGTGAACACTCCCGCCGTCGAGAACGCCGAGCCGGCGGTCGAACAGGCTCCCGAACCCTCGCGCACCTTCGGCGTCGAAGAGGAGTTCCTCGTGGTGGGCCCGGAGAGCGGCGCCCCGTCCGGACGGGGTCCGGCGGTGCTGGCCGCAGCGGCCGACCTCGATCCGCAGCACGGCTTCCACCCCGAGCTGCTGACCAGCCAGGCCGAGGCCGCCACCGGCGTGTGCACCTCCTCGGCGCAGCTGCGCGGGCAGCTGCGCTCCGCGCGCGAGCGGATGAGCCGCGCGGCGCAGGCGGAAGGACTGGCGCTGATCTCCTCCGGGACACCGCCGTTGCCGGGCGAACCGGGCGCGATCTCACCCGGCGCGCGCTTCAACCGGATCGCCGAGACCTACCGCGCGGTCGTCACCGACTACCAGGCCTGCGGTTGCCACGTGCACGTCGGCGTGCCCGACCGGGAGCAGGCCGTGGCCGTGATCAACCACCTTCACCCGTGGCTGCCGTCGCTGCTGGCCATGTCGGCGAACTCGCCGTTCCACCTCGGCACCGACACCGGCTACGCGAGTTGGCGCCTGGTGCAGCAGACCCGGTTCCCCGGCTCGGGAATCCCGCCGCGGTTCCGCTCGGCGTCCGAGCACGACGAGCACGTCGCGCGGCTGGTCGAGTGCGGAGTCCTCGTCGACGAGGCCATGTCGTTCTGGCTGGCGCGGCCGTCACCGCACCTGCCGACGGTCGAGCTGCGCGTCGCGGACGCGGCCACCACCGTGGGCGAGGCGCTGCTGCAAGCGGTCGTGACCAGGGCTCTGGTGCGGACCGCGCAACGCGAGCTGGACGCCGGCCGCGAGGCACCGGAGATCGATCCGCGTCTCGAACAGGCGGCCGTGTGGACCGCAGCCCGCCACGGGCTCGACGGGCCCGGCATCGACCTGGTGGCGCGGCGCCGCGCGCGGTCCGCCGAACTCGTGCACCGCATGATCCGCTGGGCCGCAACCGAACTGGAGGAGACCCGCGAGCTGGCGACGGTCCGCAAGCTCGTCGCCGGACTGCTGCACTGCGGCACCGGCGCCCGCAGACAACGCGCTGCGGCGGCCCGAGGTGATCGGGCGCTGCTCGCGGCGATCCGAGTCGAGGGAGGGGTGCGATGACCAGTCTGCCGGAACCGCGCGGCCCGCTGTCCGCCGCGGTCACCGCCACGCTCCGCCGGGAACCCCCGGCCCCCGCGCCACCCCCGGAGCTGGCGCACGACTGCGATCCCTGGGGCCAGGACCTCGCGATCGCCCTGCACACCTGCTACGAGCTGCACTACCGCGGGTTCGACGGCGTCTCGTCGGAATGGGAGTGGGCCCCGGGCCTGCTGGCCCTGCGCGGCGAGCTCGAACGCGTCTTCCTGGACGCGCTGCGCGCCGGCACCGACGCCTCCGACGACGTCGCGGGCGTGCTCGACGAGCTGCTGGTGGAACCCGTGCCCGGCAACGGCGTCTCGCACCACCTGCGCGACCGCGGGCAGTGGTGGCAGGTGCGGGAGTACTTCGCGCACCGCTCGATCTACCACCTCAAGGAGGCCGACCCGCACGCGTGGGTCATCCCGCGCCTGCAGGGCCAGGCGAAGGCGTCGCTGGTGGCGGTGGAGTTCGACGAGTTCGGCGGCGGGCGCGGTGAGCGGGTCCACGCCCAGCTCTTCGCCGACCTGCTGACCGGCGCCGGGCTGTCCGCCGACTACCTGCACTACCTGGACGTGGTGCCGGCGCCGCAGATCGCCATCGTCAACCTGATGTCGCTGCTGGGCCTGCACCAGGGATTGCGCGGTGCGCTGGTCGGGCACTTCGCGGCCGCCGAGATCACCACGGCGCCCAGCGCGCAGCGCCTCGCCAAGGCTCTGGACAGGCTCGGGGCGGCGCACGAGTGCGTCCACTTCTTCACCGAGCACGTCGAGGCCGACGCGGTGCACGAGCAGGTCATGCGCAGGGACGTGATCGGCGACCTGCTCGATCGGGAACCGCGGTTGGCCGAGGACGTCGTCTTCGGCGTCCGGGCCACCGAACTGCTGGAGGGCAGGCTCGCCGACCACCTGCTGGGCGCTTGGGGCCGCGACGAGACCTCGCTGCTGCGGCCGCTCGACGTCCCGGAACCCGCCGCGAGCAGCTGAGCCCCGCCGAGAACCGACGTCACCACGGGAGTCACGCGAATGAGCACAACAGCGCAGATCGGCATCAGCGGACTGGCGGTCATGGGCCGCAACCTGGCGCGCAACTTCGCGCGCAACGGCTACGCCGTCGCGCTGCACAACCGCACTCCCGCCAGAACCCGCGAGCTCGTCGACGAGTTCGGCCACGAGGGCACGTTCGTCCCCGCCGAATCCGCCGAGGACTTCGTGGCAGCGCTCGAACGGCCGCGACGACTGGTCATCATGGTCAAGGCCGGTGACCCCACCGACGCGGTGATCCGCGAGTTCGCACCGCTGCTGGACACGGGGGACGTGATCATCGACGGCGGCAACGCGCACTTCGCCGACACCCGCCGCCGCGAGCAGGAGCTGCGCGAGCAGGGCATCCACTTCGTGGGCACCGGCATCTCCGGCGGGGAGGAAGGCGCGCTGCGCGGTCCGAGCATCATGCCCGGTGGCTCAGCGGAGTCCTACGCCTCGCTCGGCCCGATGCTGGAGAAGATCGCCGCCAAGGCCGACGACGGAGCACCGTGCGTGACGCACGTCGGGACCGACGGGGCCGGGCACTTCGTGAAGATGGTGCACAACGGCATCGAGTACGCCGACATGCAGCTCATCGGCGAGGCGTACCAGCTGCTGCGCGACGTCGCCGGATATCCGCCGAAGGAGATCGCCGGGATCTTCCGCGCGTGGAACACCGGCAGGCTGGACTCCTACCTGATCGAGATCACCGCCGAAGTCCTGTCCCACGTGGACGCCGCGACGGGACGACCCTTCGTCGACGTGGTCGCCGACCAGGCCGAGCAGAAGGGAACCGGGCGCTGGACGGTGCAACTGGCGCTGGAACTGGGCGTGCCCGTCTCGGGCATCGCCGAAGCGGTGTTCGCCCGCTCGCTGTCCGGGCACACCGCGCTGCGCGAGGCGTCGCGCGGCCTGGCGGGGCCCACCCCGCGCGCGCTTGGGGACGCCGAGGCGGCGAGGTTCGCCGACCAGGTCGAGCAGGCGCTGTACGCGTCGAAGATCGTGTCCTACACGCAGGGGTTCCACGAGATCGCCGCGGGCAGCGCGCAGTACGACTGGCGGCTGGACCTCGGTGCCATCGCCGCGATCTGGCGCGGTGGGTGCATCATCCGCGCGGCGTTCCTGGACCGCATCCGCGCGGCCCACGACAACCGGCCCGACCTGCCGAGCCTGCTCGCCGACCACGAGTTCGCGGCGGAGATCGCCGAAGCCCAGGACGACTGGCGCGCGGTCCTCGTCGCCGCCACCGAACAAGGCGTTCCCGCACCGGGTTTCGCCGCCGCCCTCGCCTACTACGACGCGCTGCGCGCCGAACGCCTCCCGGCGGCGCTCACCCAGGGCCAGCGGGACTTCTTCGGCGCCCACACCTACCGCCGCACCGACCGGGAAGGCACCTTCCACACCCTGTGGGCCGACGACCGCTCCGAGGTCGAGGTCTGATGGCTGCGAGGACTCGTTTTGCGTGGCGGTGCGGGTGGCGGCAACCCCCGAACGGGAAAGCGCAGCGGCTCTCTGGTTCCGGGATCCGAGACTTGTGTATGCCCGATACACGGCGCTACGGCTGTCCTCCCCAGAGAACCGCAGAGAAATCCCCCGAAGGGGACGGCACGGCGGTGCGAGTGAGTCCCACACCTGAAACAGCAGCTGACGCCGCCCTCTTCAAGGCCCTTGGCCGAGCATTTCTCAGTCGGCTTCGTGCTCGGGTGGCTTCGCGGCCGGAACCGCCAGGGCTGACGGGACCAGCAGGGCCGCGACCAGCAGCAGCGCGTGCAGGGTGCCGACGTGGTCGGCGAGGTAGCCCAGCAGCGGTGGGCCCGCGAGGAACGCCGTGTAGCCGATGGTGGAGACGACGCTGACGCGGGCCGCCGCGCGGGCCGGGGCGTCGGCGGCCGCGCTCATCCCCACCGGAAAGCCCAGGGACGCACCGATTCCCCAGATCGCGGCGCCCAGGAACACCAGCGGTAGCCAGGTCCCGAAGACCACCAGCAGCACGCCGATCCCGGCGGTGGTCATGGTGGCCCAGAGGACCTTCGTGCGGCCGAAGCGGTCGAGCAGGACCGTGCCGACGACGCGGCCCGCGGTCATGGCGCTGAGGAACACCGCGAAACCGACCGCGCCGAGCCACGGCGGGATGCCGTAACCGTCGACCAGGGCCACTCCCAGCCAGTCGTTGGCAGTGCCCTCGGTCAGCGCCATCGCCAGAACCATCAACCCCACCAGCAGGGTTCGCGGTTCGGCCCAGGCGCGGACGATCCCGCCGCCGGGCGACTCCTTCTCCTCGTCGTCGTGCGCGGGCAGCAGGGACGGTGCCGCCAACGCCGGGATCACCGCGACCAGGACCGCCGCACCGACCAGGTGCACCACGATCGGCACGCCCAGCCCGGCGCAGGCCGCCCCCACCCCGGCTCCGATGACGGTGCCGAAGCTGAAACCCGCGTGGAAGCGCGGCATGATGGTGCGGCCGATCCGGCGCTCCACCGCTGCGCCGTCGATGTTCATCGCCACGTCCCACACGCCCGTGCCCAGTCCGAGCGCGAACAGGCCGGCAGCGGTCACCCAGACGTCGCCGAACACCCCGGCACCGGCGCCGGCCAGCGCCACTCCGGCGGCGTCGAGCACGGCAGCGCCGGTGATGGCCGCTCGGGCGCCGAAGCGGTGCACCAGGGCTCCCGCCAGCGGCAGCGCGAGGATCGATCCGACGGAGATCGCCAGCAGCAGCCTGCCCAGTTCGCCCGGCGAAACCGACAGCGCGTCGCGCGCTTCCGGGATCCGCGACATCCAGCTGGCCATCGCGAACCCGTTGAGCGCGAACACCACAGCAACAGCGTTGCGAGCACGCAGCACACCGGTATCGGCGCGCGTTTCGACCGCCACCACAACCCCCAGCATCGATCCAGATCGCGCACCAGTCTGCGGGTGCCGCCGTTGAGCGGTCAAACCAATTCCGGGATCAGGCCGCCCGCGCGACGGCGCCGTAGCCCCGGGAGCCGCTCAGCTGGTACCCGTCCGCGCGCCGGTCGCGTTCTTTCGCTGGTTGGCGTTGAAGCGCGCCTTCTTCTGGCGGTTCCCGCACGTGTTCATGTCGCACCACTTGCGGGTGCGGCTCTGGCTGGTGTCGAAAAAGGCGGCCCGGCAGGTCGGCGAGGCGCACAACGCCCACTTCCCGTCTCGTTCACCTGCGATGATGCTGATCGCGTCGGCGGCGATCACGCTCAGGGCGTCTTCCACGCTGGAAGCCGAGCCCAGCCGCCACTGACGACGTCCCTCGGGCGTCAGGACGGCCGCCGCCCGACCTCGAACGCTGCGGTCGTTGATGACGTGGACGGCTGACGCGGGAAGAGCGTCGTGGAGCGCGGCCGCGGTCGCGGCGGCGTGGATCGACTCCCTCAGTTCCCGCGCGAGTTCGAGCTGGTCGGTGGTGCAGGAGTCCACGGCCAGGCCGCTCACCGCCAGCCAGTCGACGAGTCGCTGCGGCGTGGGGATGCGCTCCACGGCGTCGCCGCACCGCTCCGTCAGGGTCGCCGTGAAGCTGGTCGCCAGCTCGGTACCGAGGCGGAAGTCGGGGAAACCAGCACGCATGGAACCACCTTAGCCCCGGTGGCCCGGTGGGCCGCGGTGGTCGGTTGCACGCCGACGCGCGGACTGCTAGAACCACCTTAGCCGGTTCACCACAGGTCGCGGCCGGTTCTGCGATGGCCAGGAGGTCCTCATGCCCCGTCCCACCAGCGACGTGCAGGCGTTCGAAGCCCGCGCGACCGATGCCGATCTCGACGATCTGCGCGCGCGATTGGCAGCTGCTCGGTTACCGGAGGAGGAGACGACCTCTCGCCGCTGGGAGCAGGGCGTTCCGCTCGCCGATCTCGTCGACGTCGTGCACCACTGGCGCACCGGGTACGAGTGGCGGTCGTTCGAGGAGCGCCTGAACCGCATCGGCCAGTTCCGCACCACCATCGAGGGCCTGGGAATCCACTTCCTGCACCGCCGATCCGCTCGCGCGGACGCCACCCCTCTGATCGTGACGCACGGCTGGCCGGGCAGCATCGCCGAGTTCGTCGACGTGGTGGACGAGCTGGCAGATCCGAAAGAGGGTGATGCGCCGGCGTTCCACGTCGTCGTCCCGTCGCTGCCAGGCTTCGGTTACAGCGACAAACCGACCACCACCGGGTGGGGAACCGAGAAGATCGCCGCCGCGTGGGTCGAACTGATGGGGAGGCTCGGTTACGACGAGTTCGCAGCCCACGGCGGCGACTGGGGCGGCAACATCACCACGGTTCTCGGCGGCAGGTTCCCGGCGCACGTCCTGGGCATCCACACGACCTTCGCGGAGGGACCGCCCGGGTTGACGACGGACGGGCTTTCGGCGACCGAGCGCAGGTGGGCCGAGGAAACCCGCCACTTCTGGCTCCACCGCGCGGCCTACGCGAAGCAGCAGGCGACCCGGCCGCAGACCATCGGCTACTCGCTCGTCGACTCGCCGGTCGGGCTTCTCGCCTGGATCCTCGACAAGTTCGCCGAGTGGTCGGACACCGAGGACAGCCCGTTCGAAACCATCCCCGTGGAGCGGGTTCTCGACGACGTCACCCTGTACTGGCTGACGCGGACCGGCGCATCGGCGGCCCGCATCTACTACGAGAGCCACAACTCCCTCGACCCCGAGCTCCGGGTCGACGTCCCGTCAGCGATCACCACGTACCCGCGCGACGTCGAGAAGTGCCCGCGCCCGTGGGCGCAGCAGCGGTACCGTCGGATCGTCCGCTGGAGGTCACCCGAGGCCGGCGGGCACTTCCCGTCGCTGGAAGTTCCCGAGCTCTTCGTCGAGGACCTGCGAGGAGGGCTCGCCGCAGTGCTGGCCGCTGATCGGTGACCGCGGCCGGGCGCCGGTTCCGTCGAGGAGCGTCAGCTCACACCGCGCGCGTGGCTGTCGAAGCCGATGGGGTCGTGCGCGGAGATGACGTCGATCTCGCCCGCGAGGTCGCGGAGCCGGTTCTGGTTGTTCAGCCGCGCGCGGTTGTCCACCGCCATCGCGCGCTGGAACGCGCGCAGCGCGGGCGGGCAGTGCGGTGGCTCCGACATCTCCCCCTGCCAGAAGTACGCGTCACCGGCGTGCAGCAACCACCGCGCGCCCGCGTTCACGGCGACGCCGATGTGGCCGGTGGTGTGGCCGCCGAGCGGGACGAGCAGGATCTCCTCGGGCAGCCCGTCGAGTTCGCGCACCGCCTCGAACCCGAACCAGTCCTGCCCGGACCGGTCCTCGTGCACGGCCCAGTCGGGACCGTGCGCCCACTGCGCCTTGCGGTAGCGCATGTCCGAACTTCCGGTGGCAGCGCGCAGTTCGGGGCCGTGGACGTGCACCTTGGCCTGCGGGAAGTCCCGCAGGCCGCCCGCGTGGTCGAGGTCGAGGTGGGTGAGCACGACGTGCCGCACGTCGGCCGAGTCGAACCCGAGCCGCCTCACCTGCGCGACAGCGGTGCTCGCCGGATCCAGCTGCGGGTTCATCATCAACCGGAACGCCTTCGGCAGCGAGGTCCGCGCCGGGTCGGAGTCCGCACTGCCGAAACCGCTGTCGACCAGCACCAATCCGCTCTCGGTCTCGATCAGCAGGCAGTGGCACACCATCCGGGCCCGGCGCAGCACCGAGCCCTCGCCGTCGATCAACCGGCCGCCGAAGGGCCTCATCGGACCGCAATCCAGGTGATGAACCAGCATTCCACCACCCTAGCGATCAGCCGCCGGCCATCGCTCCGATGATCATGTAGGGCTCCTTGCCGACCGCGACCTCCTCGGGCAGCGGGTCGTCGAGCGGCTCGTTGGACAGGTCCTGCTCGCAGGCGAAGAACCTGATGAACGCCCGCCGCTTCTTGGTGTCGTGATCGCGGACCGTGCCGCGCAGCGCCGGGTAACGGGCCTCCAGGGCGTCGAGCACGAGCCGCTGCGTCGGGACGCCGTCGACCTCGACGACCACCTCGTGCTCGGGGATCTTCGCCAGCGTGCGCAGGTGCGCGGGAAGCAGGATGCGGATCATGGCAGCGTCTGCACCTCCACCGACAGGACCGAGGGCAGGTTGTTGACGATGGGTCGCCAGGTGTCGCCGGAGTCGGGCGAGACGTAGACGTCGCCGCCGGTGGTGCCGAAGTAGATCCCGCAGTCGTCCAGCTCGTCGACGGCCATGGCGTCGCGCAGGACGTTGACGTAGCAGTTCTCCTGCGGGAGGCCGTTGGTCAGCGGTTCCCACTCGTTTCCACCGACGCGGCTGCGGTACACGCGCAGCTTGCCCTCCGGCGGGAAGTGCTGCTCGTCGCTGAGGATCGGCACCACGTAGACGGTGTCGGGCTCGTGGGCGTGCACGTCGATCGGGAACCCGAAGTCGCTGGGCAGGTCGCCGCTGATCTCGTACCAGGACTCGCCCGCGTCGTCGCTGCGCATCACGTCCCAGTGCTTCTGCATGAACAGCACGTCGGGCCGGTCGCGGTGCAGGGCGAGGCGGTGCACGCAGTGGCCGACGTCGGCGTCCGGGTCCGGGATCTGGCCGGACTGCAGGCCCTTGTTGATCGGCCGCCAGGACTTGCCGCCGTCGTCGGTGCGGAACGCGCCCGCCGCCGAGATCGCGATGTAGAACCGGTCGGGGTTGTTCGGCGCCTGGATGATCGTGTGCAGGCACATGCCGCCGGCTCCCGGCTGCCAGTTCGGCGCCGATTCGTGCTCGCGCAGCGCGGGCAGCTCGTGCCAGCTGCGGCCGGCGTCGGTGGTGCGGAACAGCGCCGCATCCTCGACGCCCGCGTAGAGGGTGTCCGGGTCGGTGGCCGAGGGCTCCAGGTGCCAGACGCGGGTGAACTCCCACGGCCTCGGCGTCCCGTCGTACCAGAGGTGCGTGCCGGGCGTTCCGTCGTAGGAGAAGTGGTTGTCGACCGGTTCCCAGCTCCGACCGCCGTCGTCGGAGCGCTGGATCTGCTGCCCGAACCAGCCCATGGACTGCGAGGCGAACAAGCGGTCGGGATCGACCCTGGAGGCTTTGAGGTGGTAGAGCTCCCAGCCGCCGAAGTGCGGACCGTCGACTTCCCACGACTCGCGCTTGCCGTCGGCGGTGAGGATGAACGCTCCCTTGCGGGTGCCGACGAGAACTCGGACACGACTCATGAGTGGCTCCCTGCGCTGGTCAAGGCTGGTGTCAAGCTCAAGGTAGGCCCGCTGCGAGGGGTTGTCTTCTCCGATCTTGCGCAATCGGAGCGGCCAGCGGCGGCAGCGCCACCAGCACCGGGGCCGACCACGGAGGCACGACCCGCAAGGTGATCTCGCGGTGCTCCGGAGGTCGGGCGGGGCCGATGACCAGCGGTGCGGGTGAGCCACCGACGACGTTCCAGCCGGGGACCAGCTGCTGGGCGTGGTCGGCCCGGGCGGAGAAGGCGGTCGCCAGCACCCAGTAGGTCCCCCGCGGGATCCCGGTGAGCGCGAAGCGCCCCTGCTCGTCCAGCAGCGCCCCGACGATCGGAACGCCGCGCGGGCTGCGCTGCGCAAACAGGCCCACGTAGATGGCGGCGGCGCCCCCGAGCGCGATGCGCGCCGAGAGGTCGAGGTGGACCTCGCCGGTGACCACACCGCCCGAGTCGTCGTCACCGGGCACCAGCACCGGGCGCGGCGGTGCGTCGCTGAGCAGGTCGGGCAGCCTGCGGAAGTTCACCGGGGACAGGCCGATCTCGGCTCTGAAGCGGCGGGTGAACGTTCCGACCGAGCTGAAGCCGACAGCGCAGCAGATGTCGATGACGCGTTCGTCGGTCTCCAGCAGCAGCCGCTTGGCCCGCTGGAAGCGGTGCGCGGCCAGGAACCTCCCGGGCGGCTGGCCGTGGGCGCGCTCGAACGCGCGGGCGAGGTGGAACGGGCTGTAGCCGACGTGGTCGGCGACGTCGGCCAGGGTGATCGGCTCCCCGGCATGACCCGCGATGAACCGCGCGGCCTCGACTGCGACGTCCGGCATCTCCGCCTACCCCCGATCGGCCCCTTCCCCGGCTACGAGCGCGACGGTACCGCCCAGACCCGACAATCCGGATCCGAAACCGGGCCGCGGTGATCTTGAGACCGATTGGGTGATGCGAGAACGCGGAGAGCAGCGCGACAACCGCACGTGCCAGCCGTCCCGGCCAGCCGCAGCGCTAGCAGGAGGAACGTAGTGTTCGCTCCGTGACTGTGGCTGACGAAGGCGGCGACAGCCGGGCGCGAACCCGGGCAGGCACCGGAGGTGCTGGCGTTCGCAAGTCGTTGACCTGGTCGTTCACGACTGGCGCGGGTATCGGCGTGCTCGGCGGGATGATCGGGCTGGGTGGCGCGGAGTTCCGGTTACCGCTGTTGATCGGCGTCTTCGGGTTCATCGCGCTGCAGGCGGTGATCCTCAACAAGGCGATGAGCCTGATCGTGGTCCTCACCGCGTTGCCGGCCCGTTTGCTGTCGGTGCCCTACGCGGATGTCGCCGCCGAGTGGTCCGTGATCGTGAACCTGCTCGGCGGAACCCTGATCGGAGCGTGGGTGGGTGCCACGTGGGCGACGAAGATGCGCTCAGCCACGCTGCACCGCGTGCTGGCGGCACTGCTGGTCCTGATCGCGGCGGCCCTGGCATGGAGCCATTTCGGGAGTGCCGGCCCACTGGATCTGCCACCGGTGACTCGCGCAGTCGCGGGAGTCATCGCCGGGCTGGCGATCGGCGTCGTCGCCGCGCTGATGGGCGTGGCCGGCGGGGAGCTGCTGATCCCGACGATCGTGCTGCTGTTCGCCATCGACATCAAGACCGCCGGGAGCATCTCCCTGGCCGTCTCGCTGCCGACGATGCTGGTCGCCTTCACCCGATACAGTCGCGACAAAAGCTTTCACGTGCTCCGCGGCAATGCGAGATTCGTCGCCGCGATGTCGGCCGGATCGATCACCGGCACCGTGCTCGGCGGACTGCTGCTCGGCGCAGCGCCCGCCGCGGTACTGATCCCACTGCTCGTCGCCTTGCTGCTGCTCTCCTCGGTCAAGGTCTGGCGACATCAGTAGCGCCCACCCCACCGCCGACACCGATGCTCGAACCACTGGGTTGACAGAAGGATGGGGATTCCCGATGTGGAGCGCATCCTCAACGCTCTCGAGGTCCCCGAACGCGCAATCCGCTGCTGAGGAGTTCGCGCGAGCTCGGGAGCAGCACCGGAAGTGCGGGTCTGGTGAGCTGGATTCGAGATCGGGTTGAGATTCGGTTGGGCTAGGGTGAGCCGGTTTGATCTTGAGTTCGGGTGTGGACGTGCGGAAGCTGGTGCGGCGGGTCCGGTCTTGGTCCGATTACGCGTGGTACCTGGCGGTGCGCGAGTGGCCGCTGCTGGTCGTGGCGCTGGGCGTGCTGCTCGGTGCGGTCGTGGTGCTGCCGGTCGCGGTGGGGTCGTGCTGGCGCTGATCGCGCTGGTGCTGGGCGTGATCATGCTGACCGGTGATCTGCGCGGGCTGCACCGCCGCTGGTCGGGTCATGAGTTCACCCGCGCCGAGGAGCCGTTCCCGCACGTCGAGATCGGTGTTCCGGCCTCCTACCCCGCCGCCGTCTACAGCCACCTGCCCGGTGTCGGGACGGCGCTGCTCAGCGACGAGATCGACCGCGCCGTGCAGGAACGCCGCTTCGCGGTGCGGATCGCCGAGCAGGCGTACCGGCCGGCACCCGAGATGCGCACCACCGCGCCCCACCTGCCGACCCTGCACTCCTCGGCCCGGCCGCTGTTCAACGGTCCCGTGGTGGGTCTGCGCTCCGACCCGCTGCCCGGCAGCGGTGACGCCGAGGTGCGGCTGCACCGGACGCGCTACTTCGACTTCCAGGTCTCCAACGAGCTGTGCGGGATGCGGATCACCGACCGGGAGACCGGCGCGGAGTTCGATCCGCGGCGGAGGTTGCTGACCGACACCGCGGGCCGGTTGCGGGGCCTCGACGCCGGTGAGCTCGCCGACGTCGTGGGGGTGTCGACGCTGGCGTTCACCACCGACGGGCTGCTGCTGATCGTCGGCGACGGCGACCCCTCGGGCAGCGGTTCGCTGGAACCGCGCGACCTGCTCACCGCCGACGGCTCGCCCCGCCGCGACCTGGCTGAGGTGCTGGTCACCGGCATGGAGCGCGAGCTGCGCGAGGAGACCGGGCTGACCGGGGGTTCCGTCGCCGGAACCGAGCTCACGGGTTTCGCGCGCTGGATGGACCGCGGCGCGAAGCCGGAGTTCTTCGGCATCACGCTCCTCTCGGTGTCCAGCAACAACATCCCCGGTTCGACGCTCGACTTCTTCGACATCGACCTGGCGACGATGAGCCGCGAGCTCCGCGCGGGCACCAACGTCCTGGAGGCGCCCAGCCTTCCGCAGCCGCTGCGGGAATCCGGCTCGCTGCCACTGCTTCTGGATCCGCGCGGCGGCGCTGCGGTAAGGGAATCCCCTAGTCCCCGGTCGGGAAATCTCCAATGGCGGCGTCTCGGGGCCGTCCCTAGCGTTGAGCGACAACGCGGACGCGTCCGTCTCCTCGACCGACAGGACTCGCCATGCCCGTGCTCAGTGAGAACGGCGCCTCGCGCGCCGGTGTCAGACGGATCGGCCTGGCCAGCGGGGTCGGTTCCACGCTGGAGTTCTACGACTTCGCCATCTACGGCACGGCCGCAGCCCTGGTGTTCGGGCAGATCTTCTTCATCAGCGGCGACGAGTGGTTCGGCTCGTTCCTGGGACTGGCGACCTTCGCCGTCGGGTTCCTGCTCACCCCGCTGGGGGCGCTGCTGTTCGGGTGGATCGGCGACCGCTACGGGCGCCGGTTCTCGCTGCAGCTGACGTTCGTGGTGATGGGGTCCTCGACGCTGCTGATGGGCGTGCTGCCGTCCTACCTGGCGATCGGCATCACCGCGCCGCTGCTGCTGATCGGACTGCGCATGCTGCACGGCCTGGCGCGCGGCGGGGAGATCGGCGGGGCCGCGGTGCTGGCCGTCGAGCACGCGCCGCCGCACCGGCGAGGGCTGTACGGGTCGTTCGCGACGATGGGCTCGCCGCTCGGGCAGCTGCTGGCCAACCTGGCGTTCGCGCTGGTGCTGCTGATGCCGATGCAGGCCGTGATCGACTGGGGCTGGCGCGTGCCGTTCCTGATCGGCGGATTCGTGCTGGCGCTCGGCGTGTGGGCGCGGCGCGGCATCGACGAGACGCCGGAGTTCGTCGCCCTCGCTCGCGGGCGCGAGGTGCCGTTGCTGGCGGTGTTCCGGGACGACTGGAGGCGGCTGCTGCTCGCCGCCGGGGTGAACCTGGGCCTCAACGCCAACATGTTCATCCTCGCGACGTTCATGCTGTCCTACGCCACGGCCGCCGAACCGCAGGGACTCGCGCTGCCCCGTCAGCCGATCGTGGTCGGCAGCATGGTCGGTCTGCTGTGCCACGCGATCACGATCGTGCTGGCCTGCTGGTTGTCGGACCGGGTGGGCCGCAAACCGGTGATGATCTCCGGCGCGGTGGGTGCGCTGGTGTACGCGCTGGTGATGTTCCGGATCGCCGACATCGGCACGCCGCTCGCGGTGGGGCTGGCGGTCATCATCGGGTTCACCATCGGTGGATTCCTGTGGGGCCCGCTGCTGACGTACTACTCGGAGCTGTTCACCGTCGAGCAGCGGCAGTCCGGCGTGGGCCTGGCGTTCCAGATCGGCAGCGTGCTCGGCGGCGGGTTCGCTCCGATGATCGCCAACCGGCTGATCGCCGCGACCGGCAGCTCGAGTTCGGTCGGCTGGTACATCGCCGCGGGTCTGCTGGTGTCCTTGCTGTGCCTGCTCCGCCTGCCCGAGACCGCGCCCGCGCGCACGAGAGGAGCCCGATGACCGAGTCGACCATCGCCGCGCTGACCAGGCGGATCGAGGTCCTGGAGGCCGAGGCGGACATCCGCCGCATCCAGGCCCGCTACATGTTCCTGTGCGACTCGCCGTGCCCGGAGTTCGCGGTGCGCGACGACGCCGAGCGCATCGACGCGATCATGGAGCTCTACGCCTCCGACGCGGTCTGGGAGGGCGTCGGCGAGCACTACGACGGCCAGTTCGGCCGCGCCGAGGGGCACGCGGCGATCCGGGCGCACTTCGAGCGGTTCTGGAGCCGGGAACGGGACCCGGCGCTGCTGCTCAACGCGCACTACCTGACCTCCGAGCAGATCCAGGTGACCGGTGATCAGGCGACCGGGCTGTGGATCCACGTGCAGCCCTGGCTGTTCGCCGACGGCAGCGGCCTCCTGCGCTCCAGCCGGCTCAACAACGCCTTCCGCCGCGAACCCGAAGGCTGGAAGATCACCCGCACGCGCACGGAGAACGTGTTCATCGCACCCCTGCCCGACCGCTTCGCCTCCGACCACCCGAACACCTCGGTGCTGCTGCGGGACTGAGGGCTGTTCGTGGATTGGTTTGCTCGGCGGTGCGGGTGGCGGAACCTGACACGTCTTCTGGCTGCGGGATCCGTTGCTGATGTATGTCCAATACACGGCGCAACGGCTGTCCTCGCCAGAAGACGTGTCAGAACCCGCGGCGGTGCGAGCTGAGTCCCACACCTGGAACAGCGGCTCCGCCGCGTCTACACCTAACGCCAACGGACCTATCCGGCCCGGGCGTTGCTGCCTAGTCTGGGACCTTCCCCTGGTTCGCCTGGAGGGACGATGACGACGCTTTCCGCGCCGGTGGTGCACATCGTCGATGACGACGAGGCGCACCGGCGGTCGCTGGTGTTCCTGCTGCAGACCGTCGGCGTTTAGGCCCTGACCTACCCGGACGCCGCCGGGTTCCTCGCCGAGTTCGACCCCGGCGAGCCCGGAGTGGTGGTCGTGGACGTCCGGATGCCGGGTCTGAGCGGCTTCCAGCTGCAGGAGGAGCTGTCCGAACGGGAGTACCCGGCGCCGGTGATCTTCTGCTCCGCGCACGGCGACATCCCGATGTCGGTGCGGGCGATGCGCCTGGGTGCGGTGGACTTCCTGGAGAAGCCCTACGAGCCGCAGCGCATGCTCGACGTCGTCCAGGACCAGCTGCGCGAGGCCGAGCAGTGCTTCACCGCCCACGCCGAGCGGCTGCGCGTGCGCGAGCGGGTCGCGTCGCTGACGCCGCGCGAGCGGGAGGTGCTGCGGCTGGTCGTGGACGGGCGGTCCAGCCAGCTCATCGCCCGCGACCTGGGCACGAGCGTGAAAACCGTTGACGTGCACCGGGCCCGCATCAAGGCCAAGACCGAATCCGAGAGCCTGGGCACCCTCGTCCGGGACCTGCTCCAGCACGGGGTGGAGGTCTAGGCCCCTTCGACTCCCCGAGCCGTTGCCAGCAAGGCGGTTTCGCCGTCGTGGTGGCCGATGAGCTGGATTCCCAGGGGCAATCCGCGCTCGTCGCGCAGACCGGTGACCACGGCCGTCGGGAGGCCGAGCGCCTGCCAGGCGCGGCTCATCACCGGATTTCCGGTCGCGTCGAGCCCGCGCGGAGCCGGTCCCTGAGCTGCGGGGCCGATGACGGCGTCGCAGGACTCGGTGAGCCGCGCCAGGCGTCGGTCGGCCTCGACGACGACTCGCCGGGCCTCGTCGTGCTCGGCGTCGGTGATGGCCGCTCCTGTGCGCAGCAGGGTGGCGAGGTGGTCGCTGAGCCGGTCGGCCGCGGCGAGTTCCTCCGCGCGTTCCCGCGCCGCTTCGTAGGCCATGACCACGGGATGGGCTTCGGTGAGTTCAGCGATGAGCTGATCCTCCGGGAAGGCGGTGACCACCGCGCCCCGGTCGGTGAGGTTCGCGCAGGTCTTCTCCAGCGCCGCGCTCATCGCGTCGTCGACGCCCAGCGCGGAGGCGTTCCAGCGCAGCAGGCGAGGTGCGCGGTTCGGGGGCGGTTCCGGGGTGCCGGTGAGCGCCGACCAGGCCAGGGCGAGGTCGTCTGCCGAGGCGGTGAACACGCCGTGCGAGTCCAGGCTCGGTGCCAGGCCCACGACGCCGTCGGTCGGGAACCTGCCGTGGCCGAGCACCAGCGAGGCGATGCCGCAGAACGCGGCGGGCCGGGTGACCGAACCTGCGGTCTGCGAACCGAGCGCGAGCGGGACCTGCCCGGACGCCACGGCTGCGGCCGATCCGCTGGACGACCCGCCCGGGGTGTGCTCCGGCGCGGCAGGGTTGCGAGTGGGCCCCGGGGAGAAGAACGCGAACTCGGTGGTCACGGTCTTGCCGATCGGCGTTGCCCCAGCTGCCCGCCACGCCCGCACGATCGCGGCGTCGGCGGTCGCGGCTGGCGCGTCGGCGCGGAGCGCTGAACCGCAGCGGGTGGGCGCACCTGCGAGGTCGATGATGTCCTTGACCGCCAGCGGAACTCCGCGCAGCGGGCCTTCCGCGAGAGCGGGTTCGGGCAGGTGCTCGACCCACGCCCGCAGGACGGGGTCGGTGTCGGCGATCCTGCTGCGGCTGCGCTCCAGCGCCTCGGCGGGGGTGGTGCGCCCGGCCGCCAGGTCGGTGATCAGCTCGCGCAGCGACCACGGGTTCCACGTCGTCACGGTCGCCCCCACTCGGCGTCGGCGACCCAGTAGTCCATGCCGGAGGCGCTGACGCCGTGCCGCCACGGCGAGGTGCGGCGCAGCAGCGGCTCGACCTCGGCGGTGGCGGCGTCGGCGGCCTCCGGGCCGTCGGCGTGGACCAGCCAGTGCACCCACTCGACCTCCCGGCCGGAGGCGTCGTGCACGAACAGGTCGACGTGCCGCCAGCCGTAGCCGTGGGTGTCGTTGTAGCAGGTCAGCGTCATGTTTCGGTCATCCACGATGTGCTCCCGCGAGGCTGTGGAACTCCCGCTGGAAGTACACCAGAGCGCCGCTGCCGGAGCGCGTGATCACCCGCTCGACCTCGACGAACATCACCGAGTGCGACCCCTGCGCGCGCACCTGGCCGAGGTGCCCGATGACCGAGGCGGCGGCGTCGCGCAGCACGGGCACCTCCGCGAAGTCGCAGACGACCCCGGCGAACCGCTCGTGCATCGGCAGCCCGGTCGCGCCCGCGAACCGCAGCGCCAGGTCCTGCTGGCCGGAGCCGAGGACGTTGACGCAGACCCGCTCGTTGCCCGCCAGCACGTCGTGGGCGCGGCTCGCCCGGTGCACGCACACCAGCATCGTCGGCGGTTCGTCGGTGACCGAGCAGGCCGCGCTGACCGTGATGCCTGCGCGTCCGCGCGGGCCGTCGGTGGTGACGATGTTGACCCCGGCCGAGAGGTTCGCCATCGCCGCGCGGAACTCCCGCTGGGCGGGCGTCAGATCCGCCACGGTGCCTCCTCCCCGCTGATTCCCCTCGAAACTACGTCCGCCGGCGGTCTTTCGGATATCGAGGATTCCTCGGCGCGTCCTGAAGCTTTCCCCTAGAACCCGCACCGGCGGGGGACTCCCGCGCCGAGGGCAGGGAGAACCCGAACACCGAACCGCCGCCGTCTCGCGGCCGGCACCAGATGGAGCCGTGCTGGCGGTTGATGATGCGGTAGCTGAGCGCGAGCCCGATGCCGCTGCCGTGCTCCTTGCTGGTGAACGACTCGGCGAACACGTCCTTGCGCACGCCCCGACCCCGGTCGGCGACGGTGACGGTGCCGCCTTCGTCCCGGGTTTCGGTGACCAACTCGATCCGCCGCTGCTCGGCGTCGCCCTCGACGATCTCGTCGATGGCGTTGAAGCACAGGTTGAGCACCACCTGCCCGGTCAGCACCCGCTCGCAGCGCACCAGCACCGGCTGCTCGCTCAACCGCACCTCGACCTCCACGCCGACGGCCGCGGCGCGCAGCCGCACGAAGTACAGGCATTCGTCGATCACCGCGTTGAGGTCGGCGACCTGCTCGACGTGTTCGAGGTGGCCGACGAACGACCGCAGCGCGCTGACGATCGCCGAGACCCGGTCGATCTGCCGGTTCGCGCTGTCCAGCCCGTAGGCGAGCTGCCCGGTCGTGCCCTCCGGGACCTGCCCGGAGGTCTCCAGCACCTGCGCGCGGGCGTGCACCCCGGCGATGAAGTTCGCGGCTGCGGCCAGCGGCTGGCCTAGCTCGTGGGCGATGGCCATCGCCATGTCGCCCATCGCGTTGTAGCGGGCCAGGTAGTTCTCGTGGCGCAGCTCCAGCTCGCGCCGCTCCTCGCCGCGGACCCGGGTGGAGACGTCGTGCAGGATCATCAGGAACGCGTCGACGTCGCGCAGCCGCTCCAGGCTGCCTTCCAGCGTCACCGGTTCGGCTCCCGGGATCTCCAGCCGCACCGGCTCGACGGGGTCGGCCGCCGCGGCGGCCTGCTGCCAGCTGACCTCGGTGCCGTCGCGGCGCAGCCGGGCGTGGGACTCCAGCAGCAGCCCGACGGGTGGATCCGCGTCACCCGACAGGCCGAGATGCGCCAGCGCGGTGTCGGTGGCGAAGCGGATCGCGCCGGCCGAGTCGAGCATGAACGCGACCGTCGAGGTGTGCCGTGCCAGGGCGTCGACGTAGGAGGTGGTCTGGCGCAGCTCGCGCTCTACGCGCTGCTCCCGCTCGACGTCCCGGAACTGCACCATCACCGCAGGCCCCTGGGCCAGTTCGACGCGCACTGCGATCGCTTCGGTGGGGATGATCCGGCCCGACCGGGACCGGTAGTGCCACTCGATGCGGCTCATGCCCTTCTCGACCGCCTCGTGCAGCCACGCCCGGCCGATCACCCGGTCGTACTGCTGGGCCGAGCTGCTCATGTGGTTGGCCTTGAGCGGGCGCAGCTCGGTGACGCTCCACTCCAGCAACTCGCAGGCCGCCGGGTTGGCCCACAGGATGTTCTTGGTCGCCGCGTCGTGGATCAGCACGCACAGATGGGAGGCGCGCATCATCGCGACGAAGTCGGAATCCACCAGTTCGGGCGCCTGCGAGTCGACCACCATTGGGCCAGACTAGGTTCTGTCGAAGTGGCGGAGCCACTTTCTCCTTCTGGTGACCACTCTCGACGCTCGCACCGCCGGGGGTTCTGAGCGGCTTCGTGGCGAGCACGCCGCGACGCCGTGTATTGGACATACTTCAGGAGTGGCGCGCGGAGTCCACGGAGCCGCTCAGGTTCCCCCACCCGCACCGCCACGCAGGTGGACTTCGATGTAAGAACTGAAGGATTCCCCTACCCGGTACCTGGGCAATCCCGATGTCGCACTTCGTGGCCGCTGCTTAGCGTCGGATCGCAACCGGACGACAGGAGCGTGCCATGCCCCAGGGATTCGCCGGCGACGCGGCGTGGGAGGCCGTGCTGGCCGAGCTCACCGAGCGCCGCGAGGAGTTCCACGCGCAGTCCTACGTGCCTCCCGACTTCGTCGCGCGTCTCAAGGAGCTCGGCCTGTTCCGCGCGTCCACCCCGGCGAGGTTCGGCGGTGAGCCGATGCCGCCGCCGGAGTTCCTGCGCGCTGTCGAGCGCATCGCGTCGGTGGACGGGTCGACCGGGTGGGTGGCCGGTTTCGGCTCGGCCGGGACGTATCTGGCGTGCCTGCCGCTGGACACCCAGGCCGAGCTCTACGCCGACGGGCCCGACGTGGTGTACGGGGGCGCGATGTTCCCGGTCAACCCGGTCACCCCGACCGAGCGCGGTTACCTGGTCAAGGGGCGGTGGCGGTTCGCCAGCGGCTGCATGGCCGCCGATGTCCTCAGCGTCGGCATCCCCGGGGACGCCGACGGCGACAACCGGCCGCGGGCGGCGATGCTGCGGCCCGAGCAGGTCGAGATCGTGCAGGACTGGGACGTCTCGGGGATGCGCGCGTCGGGCTCCTTCGACGTGGTCGTCGACGACGTCGAGGTGCCGCGCGAGTGGACGTTCATCCGAGGTGGCGGGGCGTGCGTGGACGAACCGCTCTACCGCTACCCCACCATCGGCTACCAGGCGCAGGTGCACGCCGCGGTGGGGCTCGGGGTGGCGCGGGCCGCGCTGGACTTCGCCTCCCGGGCCGGTTCCCGCACCGGTGTCACCGGAGCTCCCCCGCTGGCCGACCGCGCCTACTACCGCACCGGGTACGCCCAGGCCGTGGCCTCGATGCGCTCGGCGAGGGCGTTCTACTACGAGGTCGCCGAGGAGGTCTGGGACGCGGTGGCCTCCGGCGGCGAGGTCAGCGACGAGCACAACGCGCTGGTCCGGCTCTCGGCGACCCACCTGGCCGCGACGGCGGCGCAGGTCGTGCACGAGGTGTGCGGTTTCTCCGGGACCTCCACCATCGACAACTCCCACCCGCTGCAGCGCATGCGCCAGGACTCGCAGGTGCCCGCGCTGCATGCGTTCCTGATGCCCTCGATGTACGACGCCGCGGGCGCCGTGCTGCTGGGCAGGCCGCCGACCGTCCCCGGATTCCGCTGATCCCGCCACGACACAGGAGTTGCCATGGCCAATCCGCCACTGCGCGTGCTGTTCTGCATCGGCATCAACCAGAACTTCTTCGACCTCCCGCGCGACGGGGTCACCGCCGGCGACGTGTGGACGGCCTTCGTCGAGATGATGGACGGCATCAAGGCGCTGCCCGGGGTCGACTTCATCGGCGACATCGACGACGACAGCCACCTGGTCGGGCCGTCCGATTCGTGGCCGTGGACCTGCTACCTGCTGGCCGACGTCGACACCCAGGAGACCGTCAAGGCCGCCTGCAACCTCTTCCGGACAGTCCAGGTCGGACGGTCGGACTGGAAGCTGTGGAAGTACGCCAAGATCGAGGCCCGGATCGGCCGGGCGCTCACGCCGCGCGAGTACTGAGGTGACCCGATGCACTCCGAGATCACCGCGAGCAACGTCCACGACCTCGCGCCCGCCGACCTCGTCGCACCCGACCGGGTCGCGGGCCGGATCTACACCGACCCGGAGATCTTCGAGCTGGAGATGACCCGGATCTTCGAGCGGACCTGGGTGTGGGTCGCCCACGACAGCGAACTGCCCGAGCCGGGCACCTTCAAGTCGACCCACGTCGGCAGGCAGCCGGTCATCGTCACCCGGGACCGGCACGGCGTCCTCCGCACGATGCTCAACCGCTGCCGCCACCGGGGCGCGAGCGTGTGCGAGCGCAAGACCGGTCGCGCCAACGGTTTCACCTGCCCGTACCACGCGTGGTCGTACGGCCTGGACGGCTCGCTGCGCGGACTGCCCTACCCCGACGGCTACAACGGGGTGATGGACCGCAGCGGCATGGGCCTCAAGCGGCTGCGCACCGAGTCCTACGGCGGGATGGTCTTCGCGACCTTCGCCGACGACGCCGAACCGCTCGCCGAGTTCCTGGGCGATGCGCGGACGTGGATCGACCGGTTCATGAAGCAGGGCGGCGGATATCCGGTGAAAGTGCTGGGCACGCACCGGTTCCGGTTCAGCGGCAACTGGAAGATCCAGCTGGAGAACACCACCGACGGCTACCACTTCCCGATCGTGCACCGGTCCTGGATGGCCTCGGTGGACGCCGAGACGGCCACCATGATGAGCTTCATGACCGATCCCGCGGCCATCACGCACGACCTCGGCAACGGGCACTCGGTCATGCAGATGGTGCCCGAGCACTCCGACCTCGACGCCGACGACGGCACCGAGAAGCTCCAGGACCGCTTCGCCGGCCTCATCTCCCAGCTGGAGTCGGCGGGCGTCGAGCAGGCCGAGATCCGGCGGCTCGTACGGGCGATGCACGGAACCGGGTTCAACCTCAACCTGTTCCCGAACGTGTCGATGTCGATCTCGTTCTTCCGGGTGCTGCGCCCGATCAGCGTGGGCGAGACCGAGATCGAGCACATCGCGATCGGCCCGGACGGGCCGCCGGAGATCACCGGCCCGGTCAACCGGGAGCGGCTGCGCGCTCACGAGCACTTCCAGGGCCCGTTCGGCTTCGGCACGCCCGACGACGCCGAGGGCTGGGACCGCGTGCAGCGCGGCACCGCCGGCGCCCCGGAGATGCCGATCATGGTCAACCGCGGGCTGGGGCGCGAGAAGCCCTCGCCGGAGGGCTGGCCGACCTCACACGTCACCGACGAGACCGGCATGCGCGCCGCCTACGAGAAGTGGAAGCAGGTGATGGGCGATGACTGATCTGCGGACCCCGACGGCGCTCGGCGACGTGCGCGTGTCGCGCGCGATCGAGCTGGTGTGGCGGGAGGCGGACCTGCTCGACCGCAAGGACTACGTCACCTGGCAGGAGCTCTACGCCGACGACGGCGTCTACGTCATCCCGATCGACCGCGACGCCGAGGAGTTCGACGACGTCCTCAACATGGTCTACGACGACCGCCGGATGCGGCGGCTGCGGGTGAACCGGATGACCGAGGGCTACGCGATCGCCGCCGTCGACTCGGCGATCACGGTGCGCACGGTCTCCCGCTTCGTGACCACCGAGGTCTCCGACTCCCAGGTGTCGTTGCGCGCCGCGCAGGTGCTGGTCGCCTACAAGCGCGGCACCCACGACCTGTGGGCCGCCGACGTCGACTACACCGTCCGGCTGGGCACCGAGCCTGCCGAGGACACCATCGCGCGCAAGGTGATCCGGCTGGTCAACAGCGAGGACGCGGTGCCGGCGGCAGGATTCCTGCTATGACCGCCGTGGTCACCGGAGGCGCCAACGGGTTGGGCCGGGCCATCGCCCGGCGCCTGCACGCGGAGGGGCAGGCCGTGGCGGTCGCCGACGTCGACGGCACCGCGGCGGTGGAGCTGGCCACCGCGCTGGACCCCAGCGGCGAGACCGCGCGCGGGTACTCCGCCGACGTGGCCGACCGCGCCGCGCTCACCGGCCTCCTGGACTCGGTGCTCGCCGACTTCGGGCCGGTGCGGGTGCTGGTGAACAACGCGGCCCGCACCCGGGCGACACCGCTGTTCGAGATCACCCCGGTGGAGCTGGAATCGGTGATGGCCGTCAACTTCACCGGGACCTTCAACGCCTGCCAGATCTTCGGCGCCCACATGGCCGAGCAGGGCTACGGGCGGATCGTGAACATGGCCTCGCTGGCCGGGCAGAACGGCGGCACGGCCACGGGCGGCCACTACGCGTCGTCGAAGGGCGCGGTCATGTCGGCCACGAAGGTCTTCGCCCGCGAGCTCGCCGCCCGGGGCGTGACGGTCAACGCCGTCTCCCCCGGCCCGCAGGACTCCCCGATGGTCCGCGACATCGTCGGCGAGCAGAACCTGGAGGCGTTCCAGCGCACCATCCCGGTGGGACGCCTCGGCGACCCGGCGTTCGTCGCCGACGTGGTCGCCCTGCTCGCCTCGCCGGGAGCCCACTCGGTCACCGGTGCGTGCTGGGACGTCAACGGAGGCCTGTTCATGCGGTGAGCGGGGCCGGACATCTCGGTTGGGTAACGCGGCCAACCTTTCCCGGCCACCGGCGTTTCTCCCACATCACCCCGAGGCGATCCGCCTGATCGGGGCTTGGTGAAGGAGAAACATCATGCGCACGCCCACTTTCAGCACGCTCGCGCTGCTGGGCCTGACCGCGGCCCTGGCGGCTGCGCCGGTGGCGCTGGCCGAAACGTCCGCGACCGAACCGACGACGACGGAACCGACCACGACGGAGCCCTCCGAGCCGGGCTACCCGCCGCCGTCGCCGTTCATCCACATCACCGGTGACGGCCGGCCGCAGCCCGGTGACGACATCGGGGTCGTGGTCGGGTGCCCGTTCGAGCCGCGCGAGGCCCATTCGCCCGTGCTCGACATCGGCGCCTACGAGCAGGTGGAGACGCCTTCGGGCATCAACACCTACGTGGCACCCGCGACCATCCACCCCAAGACCGTGCCCGGCCGCTACCCGGTCACCGCGTGGTGCGGTCGAGGACAGCACCTGAAGTGGACGTTCACCGTCTTTCCGCCCGACGCCGAGGACGACAGCGACGAGGCGACCGCGCCGTCCGGGAGCAGCGGCGCGGAGCCGCGGCAGGTGACCCGGATCCCGAAGGGCGCTCCCGAGACCGGTGGTGGCCCGGAGAGCGTCGATCCGGCCTGGTTCCACGCTGCGGTGAGCCGGTGAGCCGACTCCGCGCGGTGCTGCTCGCAGCGCTGATCGGGTCGCTCGCCGGCTGCGGTGGGGCCGCCGTGGAGGGCCCCACCGCACCTCCGGCACCGATCACGCGGGCGGGCATCGCGCTTCCCGCCTCCGACCCGGTGGAACTGCGCATCCCCGCCATCGACGCCACCTCGACGCTGATCCCGTTGGGGCTGAACGCCGACGACACCGTCGAGGTGCCGCCGGTGGAGACGCCGATGCAGGCGGGGTGGTTCCGATTCGGGCCGACACCGGGGCAGCTCGGCCCGGCGGTGATCCTCGGGCACGTCGACGGCGGCGGCCACGACGGGATCTTCGCCCGGCTCCACGAGATCCAGCCCGAAGACGAGGTGATCGTGACCCGCCGAGACGGCCGCACCGCGACGTTCACCATCACCCGCGTCGCGCAGGTGCCCAAGACCGAGTTCCCGGCCCAGGAGGTCTACGGCAACAGCGATGCCGCGGAGCTGCGGTTGATCACCTGCGGCGGATCGTTCGACGCGGAGCGCGACAGCTACCGCGACAACGTCATCGCCTTCGCCACGCTGACCGCGAGTGCGTGACCGCAGGCTCTTGTCCCCCGCGCCCGGCGTCGCTTAGCGTTCCACCGGGCGCGAGGGAGGAGCGACGTGGGTGCAGCGGATCGGGACATGCGGGCGGAAGTGCTCATCGACGCACGCCCGGAGCACGTCTGGCAGCTGCTGACGCGGACCAGCACCCACGCGGACGCCAGCCCGGAGCTCGTGGCGATGCTGCCGCTCAAGCCCGGCGGGTTCCGCCGCGGGCAGTGGTACCTCGGCCTGAACCGGCGCAAGGCTGCGGTGTGGCCGACCCGCAACGTCGTGACGGTCTTCGAACCGCAGCGGCGGCTGGCGTGGGACACCACGACCAGCGGCGCCCGCTGGACCTTCGAGCTCGAACCGACCGACTCCGGAACCCGGCTGGTCCAGCACCGGGTCCTCACCCGGACGCTGCCGAAGATCAGCACCGCGTTCGCCACCCTCGCGCTCGGCGGCGAATCCGAGCACGCCGACGAGCTCGAAGCCGGAATGCTGGAGACGCTCCGCCGCATCAAGGCGGCGGCCGAGTCCTAGGCGCCTCGCCAAGGTTGTGAGCGTGTCGGCTGATGGTGGCTGCGCGGGTTCGCTGCTGGAGGTGGTGCGGCACGCCAACTTGGGGTGTTCGTGCGGGAGTTGAGCCCGGATCAGGCACAGCGCTCGGTGAAGATCACGAAAACTGCGCTGGGCGAGTTTCTCCTGATCTGCGAGACGACAGGTAGCGGAGCGTCGTTCACATCCGCTCTGGTGCTGTGATCCCCAGCAGGTCGAGCCCCTGCGCGAGCGTTCGCGCGGTCAGTTCGCACAACGCGAGCCGACTTGCGCGAACCTCGTCGCTGTCGGCCTTCAGGACCGGGCATGCTTCGTAGAACTCGGAGAACGCCCGGGCCAGCCCGTACAGGTACCCCGCGAGTCGGTGTGGTTCGAGCGTCTTCGCGACGACCTCGAGGGTGTCGGCGAACTCATCGATCAGCAGTGACAGCGCCCGCTCCTGCGGTTCCAAGGCAAGGCCCGCGTCGAACCTGGCTTCACCAGCACCGGTGTCGGCGGCCTTGCGCTGGATCGACTTGATGCGGGTGTGCATGTACTGGAGGTAGACGCCGGTCGCTCCGTTGAACGAGACCATGCGGTCGACATCGAAGGCGTAGTCCTTGGTCCGCACGGTCGACAGCTCCGCGTACTTCACCGCACCCACGCTCGCCGTCTCGGCGATGTCTTCGAGATCCGCAGCGCTGATGTCAGGCTCTTTCTCCGTGACGATCTCCCATGCCCTGCGCAGGGCATCGTCGAGGAGGTCGGAGAGCTTGACCGTGCCACCTGAACGGGTCTTGAACGGCTTGCCGTCGCTGCCCAGCACCGTGCCGAACTGCACGTGCTCCACGTCCTGGCCGGTCAGCCAACCGGCTCGCCGCGCGACTCGGAAGATCATGTCGAAGTGCTGCGCCTGGCGGGCATCCACGACGTACAACGCTCGGGTCGCCTTCAAGTCCTGCAGGCGGTACCGGATCGTCGCCAAGTCCGTCGCGCCGTAGCCGTAGCCACCGTCTCGCTTGCGGACCAGCAGCGGAACCCGGTCGCCGCTCGGCCCGAGGATGTCGTCGAAGAAGACCACCAGAGCACCATCGCTCTCCTCGACGATGCTCTTCCTCTGCAACTCCTCAACGACATCATCGAGCAGCGGGTTGTACCGGGATTCTCCCGCCAGATCGTTCTCGTTGAGGAGCACTCCGAGTCGGTCGTAGATCTTCTGGAACGCAGCCGCCGACTCCTCGACGATGTCGTGCCACGCAGTGACGGTCTCCTCATCACCGCTCTGCAGCGCTACCACCCGACGCTGCGCGCGCTCCTTGAACGCCTCGTCAGCATCGAACTCCGCCCGCGCGGCTCGGTAGAGCGCATCCAGCGCCGACGTCGCGTCTTCATGACCGTCCTGGTCGACCTCGCTGTTGCGCCAGCTCTCCTCGGGGTGCTCGAAGATGTACTGGATCAGCATTCCGAACTGCGTGCCCCAGTCCCCGACATGGTTCTGCCGGATGACCTCTGCCCCGAGAAAGCCGAGGACACGAACGAGAGCATCCCCGATCAGGGTCGACCGGAGGTGCCCGACGTGCATCTCCTTGGCGATGTTGGGCGCCGAGTAATCGACCGTGACGACCTGGTCGCGTTGACCTTCTTCGACGCCCAGCTTCGCTTGCTCAGAGCGCTGCACGAGCTGATTCACGATCGCCGCATCGGCCAAGGTGATGTTGAGAAAGCCAGGACCCGACAGCTCCACGCTCTTCATCCAGGGCACTTCGGCCAGCTTTGACCGCAACTGCCCAGCGAGATCATGCGGCTTCCGGCCTGCTCTTCTGGCGATGGAAAGCGCGATGTTCGACTGAAAGTCGGCATGGCCCGATCGGCGCACCAAGGGGTCCTGATCGGCGAGTTCTGTCGGCAACGCTGCGGCCATGGCCTCAGACACCGCCTGCTCCACCTCAGATGCCAATGAGCGCACTTGCTCTCCCACGTCGCAACCGTTCGCGCACTTGAGGACGTTCGTCAGCCCTGCTCATAGTGTGCCGGACCTCGTACGCCGGCAGTTCAGGGCCTCCGGCAACCCACCTGACGAATCCGCGGACGCCCTCGGTGCTGATGGCGCACGGAGTCCGCGAATCCGCTCGAGTTCCACCACTCGCACCGCCGCACGAAGCGATGAGTCTAAGTGGACACCCCGACGTAGACGGTGTTGGCCGACGTGCCTCCGGTGTAGTGGTTGTCGAAGCTGACCACGTGGGCGGTGACGTCGTCGAAGACCTCGGCGAGGTCGCGGGTGAAGCCGTCCTCCGGCGGATCGTCGGACCACAGCGCGAAGACGCCGCCCGGGCGCAGGTGCGCGGCCATCTTGCGCAGGCCGTCGGGGGCGTAGAAACCGGCGTGCCCGCTGTCGAGCACATTCTGCGGGGAGTGGTCGATGTCGAGCAGGATCGCGTCGAACCGCCGACCGCCGTCGAAGCCCTCGGGTGATTCGGCGAGCGCGAAGAAGTCCCCGTGCACGAACCGGTTTCGCGGATCGCCGGTCAGCTCGGGCGCGAGCGGGAGCAGTCCGCGCTCGTGCCACTCGATGACCTCGCCGAGCCCTTCCACGACCAGCAGCGACCGCACGCGCCGGTCCTCCAGCGCGGCCCGCGCGGTGTAGCCCAGTCCGAGTCCGCCGACCACGACGTCGAGCTCCGAACCGGACGACTTGGCCAGGCCCAGCCGCGCGAGCTCGACCTCGGCGACGGTGAACAGGCTCGACATCAGGTACTCGTCGTCGAGCTTGACCTCGAAGACGTCCACGTCGAGCACCGGGTCCCGGCGCCTCCGCAGGCTGATGGCACCGATCGGCGTCTCCCGCCAATCGAGCTCCTCGAACCGCACTCCCACAGCGCCACCTCTCCCGAAAACGACGACCCTACCCGCCACCTGGCCCAACGCCCCGCAACCCGTCCCGCCGGGACCCGAGCCGCCGTTTTCACCGGTATTTCCGGATGCCGCAACGTTCGAACGCCAGGCGGCTCTCTCCGCAACGATTGCGGCTTCTCTGTACACGGTTGCCTCGCTAACGTTGCCCGCCAGCGTGGTGTGGCAGTTCACATCGAGGCGGGCGCATCGTGGCGTCCACAGTGGAGGAATTCGTGGTGGAGGACGCTCTCGCGCCGTCGCGCGGACCGAGGAACGGCGTTGGGGCGCAGCTCATGCGGCGCAAACCCATCGCGGACCTCGTCGCCGACAGCGGGCAGGGTCAGGGCGGCTCGCTGCGGCGTTCGCTGGGGCTGTGGCAGCTGACCATGCTCAGCGTCGGTGCCACGCTGGGCACCGGGATCTTCGTGGTGCTCGGCGAAGCGGTGCCGCTGGCCGGACCGGGGGTGGCGCTGGCGTTCGTCATCGCCGGTGTCACCGCGCTGCTCTCGGCGCTGTCCTACGCCGAGCTCGCGGGCATGATCCCGGTCGCCGGATCGTCCTACTCCTACGCCTACGCGACCATGGGCGAGCTGGCCGCCTGGGTGTGCGGCTGGTGCCTGATGCTGGAGTACGGCGTGTCGGTGGCCGCCGTCGCGGTCGGCTGGGGGCAGTACGTCAACGAGCTCCTGCAACTGGTGGCGGGCGTGTCGCTGCCCGAATCGCTGAGCTCCCCACCGGGCGACGGCGGAATCCTCAACGTGCCCGCCGCCGTCGTCGTGGTCCTGGCGATGGTGGCGCTGCTGGGCGGCGCGCGGGAGAGCGCGCGGATCAACACCGCGATGGTGCTGATCAAGACGGCAACGCTGGTGCTGTTCTGCGCGCTGGCGTTCACCGCCGTGCAGGACGGCAACTACTCGCCGCTGCTGCCGCTGGGCATGGGAGGGGTGAGCGCGGCGGCCGGGAAGCTGTTCTTCTCCTACATCGGCTTCGACGCCGCCTCCACCGCCGGATCGGAGGCCCGCCATCCGCAGCGCGACCTGCCGCGGGCGATCATGCTGTCGCTGGTGCTGGTCACGGTGCTGTACTGCCTGGTCGCGCTGGCCGCGGTCGGCGCGATGCACTGGACGCTGTTCGAGGGCACCGAGGCGGCGCTGAGCAAGGTGCTCGGCGGAACGACGGGGTCGATCCTGCTGTCGGCGGGTGCGATCGTGGCGGTGGCCAGCGTGGTGCTCACGGTCCTGTACGGGCAGACCCGGATCCTGTTCTCGATGTCGCGGGACGGGCTGGTCCCTCCCCTGTTCTCCCGGGTCGACGAGCGGACCGGAGTTCCGCGGGCGAACACCCTGCTGGTGTCGGGCTTCATCGCGGTGCTCTCGGCGGTGGTGCCGCTCGGTGCGCTCGCCGACGCCACCAGCATCGGCACCCTGTTCGCGTTCGCGCTGGTCAACTTGGCGGTCGTGGTCCTGCGCCGGCGCAACCCGGAGCTGCCGCGCTCGTTCCGGGCGCCGCTGGTGCCGCTGGTGCCGCTGCTGGGCGTGCTGTCCTGCTGCTACCTGATACTGAGCCTGGGCGCGGCGACGTGGGTGGCCTTCGGCGTCTGGATGCTGGCCGGACTGCTCATCTACTTCGCTTACGGACGGCGGCGCTCTAGTCTGTCGGATTGATGCTCACCGTCGCACTGGACCAGGGTCCGCTCGAACGCCACACTCCGCAGGCGGCGCTGTCGCGCCTCGACGAGGTCGCGCGCCGCGCCGCAGCCGGAGGCGCCCGGCTGCTGGTGTGCCCGGAGATGTCGGTGACCGGCTACAACATCGGCGCCGACATCGAACGGCTCGCCGAGCCCGCCGACGGACCGGTCGGTCGGCGCGTCCGCCGCATCGCCGCCGAGCACGGGATCGGGATCGTCTACGGCAATCCCGAGCGCGTCGGCGATGCCGTCCACAACACGTCTTTCCTCGTCTCCGCGACCGGCGAGCCGCTCGCGGCCTACCGCAAGACCCACCTCTACGGCCCGATGGAGCAGAAGCACTTCCGACCCGGTGACGTGCCGGTCGTGCAGGCCGACTTCGACGGCGTCCGCATCGGCCTGCTGATCTGCTACGACATCGAGTTCCCCGAACCGGCGCGCGCCCACGCGCTGGCGGGCACCGAGTTCCTGGTGGTGCCGACCGCGCTGCTGCCTCCGGAGGACGTCGTGGCCGAAACCCTGGTCCCGGCACGGGCTTACGAGAACCAGATGCACGTCGCCTACGTCGACCGCTGCGGCAGCGAGGACGAGCTCAGCTACATCGGCAAGACGTGCCTGATCGCCCCCGACGGCACCGAACTCGCCCGCGCGGGCAGCGGCGAGGAGCTGCTCTTCGCCCGCGTCGACCCGGCGGCCACCACTGCCGCCAGGCGGGTCAACACCCAGCTCGCCGAACGCCGCCCCGACCTCTACGCGGGTCTGACCGAGGCACCCTGACGGCTTCGGCTCGGGGTGATCGTCGCCAGACCGTCCCCCGATTCCACCGAGGCGCCCTCAGTGCCCTGACACCGCCGTCACGAGCCGGACTCGAATTTCGCGCGAAATTCCAACGCCAAAGTTTCGACTCGAATTTCGCGCGAAATTCGAATTCTCACGCCCTGAGCGAACGCTCGCGGGGGCGAACTCGGTAGCGGCCACGACGTCACCGGCGCCCGGCAGGAACATCACCGGCGCCCGAGCTCCGCGCGCCCCCACCTCCCACGGACACGGCACGACCCGCTGTGACCACCTCACCTGAATCAGGTCCACGGGTTCCTCTGAGGCGATTTCAGTGGAAATCGGAACCCGGATTCCACTGAAATCGGGCCCCACGCCCTCCGGCTCAGCGCGACCGGGCCATGCCCGCGATGGCGATGTGGGCGTTGTCGGCGGCGTCGCGGGCCTCGGCGAGGTGGGTCCGGGCGCGGTCCAGCCACTGGTTCGCGGTGAGTGCGGATTCGACGGGGTCACCGGCGAAGGGGCCTTCGACGTTGGTGAGCTCACCCGCGCACGCGCGGTCCACGAGACCGTCACCGAAGCTGCCGAGCGCGGCGTCGAGCGAGGTCAGGAGCTGGCGAAGCGAGCCGAGCGTCCAGTAGACGTCCTCGCCCAGGGCGTCCGCGCCGGTCTGCCGGGCGGCGATGAGCACGGCGTCCCGAGCCGCGCGGTACGCCTGGTCGGGCTGTTGTGGCTTCACGAGGACTCAGTGTTCACCGGATTCGACATCAGCGAAAGTTACTTGTTCTGGAGCACTGGGTTAGCCTGATTGAATGCCCTTGGACCCGCGCCGCCTCCTGCTCCTGCGCACCGTTCGCCGGACCGGGAGCGTGCTGGCCGCCGCCCGGCTGCTGCACCTGACCCCTTCCGGGGTGTCGCAGCACCTCACGAAGCTGGAGAACGAGCTGGGCATCGACCTGGTGGACCGGGAGCAGCGCGGCGGCGGCAGGACCATCCGGTTCACCCCGGCGGGCAACGCGCTCGCCGATCACGCCGGCCGGGTCGCCGAGGCGCTGGCCGAGGCCGAGCGGGACATGGAGCAGTTCCGCGAGGGGCCTGCCGGCCCGTTGCGGATCGGGGGTTTCTCGGTGGCGCTCAGCGAGCTGGGGGCACCGGTCGCCATGCGGATGGCGGCGGTCAACCCGGCTCTGGACCCGCACATCTACGAGATCTCCGAGTCCGAGCGGCTGCACGGGCTCACCACCGGCGAGCTGGACCTGATCCTCAGCGAACGTCCCGGCGAGGACGGACCGGAGCGCCCTCCCGGCGTGGTCGAGGTGGACATCGTGCGGGATCCGTTCCGCGTCGTCGTGCCCGCCACATGGCCGCCGGACTCCGACCCGGCGACGCTGCTCGCGAGACCGTGGATCACCACGTCGTTCGGGCCCGCGACCCGTCGCCACCTGGAGCGGATGTGCCGCGAGCACGGGCTCGAACTCGACGCGCACGACATCGGCACCGGCACGACGCCGACACTGCTCGGGCTGGTGGCTCACGGGTTGGGCGCGACGATCATCCCGGAACTGACGCTGCGCCAGAACCCATCGCCGAACGTCCGCCTCAGCAACGCCATCCCCGATCCCGGCTCCCGCGTGCTCACCTGCCTGCACCGGGACAACGCTCCCGCGGTCGTGCACCACATGATCAACGAGCTCCGCCACTACGCGGCCACCGAGCTGCAGCACGTACCGTCGGGGTGACCGACGAAAGCGGACGAAGGGCAACGGATTGCGCAAGGTCAAGGACCTCACCGGACCGGGAATCACCGATCACCTGGGCATCGGCGGCACCGACCTGGGGGTCACCGCGGTCGCACCGGACGGCCGGCTGGTGGCGGTGTTCGGCGACACCTTCGACCGCGCCGGGGTCGGCGGACCGGGCTGGCGCTCGCCCGTCGTGGTCTTCGGCGACGCCGCCAGCGCGCTGAGCGGCATCCGGTGGACGGGCTCGTACGGGCCGCGCAGCGACTACGCCGACCAGGCCCTGCCCTACGAGCACGACTCGGTCATCCACGGACGCCCGGTCAGCACCGTGCTGCCCACCGACCTCATCACCATCGGCCGCGAGATGTTCCTGCACGTGATGGTGTGCCAGGGGCTCGGGAACGTGCACTGGACGGAGATCCACCGCTCGACCGACAACGGCGAGACCTGGGAGCACACCGGGGCCACCTGGCCCGGCGACGCGCACGGCGGCCTGTTCCAGATGCT
This sequence comes from Saccharopolyspora terrae, assembly GCF_004348435.1. Classification (NCBI taxonomy): domain Bacteria; kingdom Bacillati; phylum Actinomycetota; class Actinomycetes; order Pseudonocardiales; family Pseudonocardiaceae; genus Saccharopolyspora; species Saccharopolyspora terrae. Next base: position 171,850 of record NZ_SMKS01000005.1, read on the forward strand.
GACCTGGGAGCTCGGCGACGACGGCTTCGTCTACGCCTTCTCCACCGGTTTCCAGCGCGACAAGGGCCTGATCCTGCAGCGCGTGCCCGCCGAGCGGATCACCGATCCCGGCGCGTGGCAGGGCTGGGGCTTCCGCGACGGCCAGTGGGCGTGGCACAACCCGCCGACGGTCGCGCTCACCGGCTCCTACGGCGAGCTGTGCCTGCGGAAGGTCGAGAACCGCTGGCTGCTGGCGCTGTTCAACGCCGGCGACTACCGGGTGGACGTGCTCAACATCGACGAGCCGACGTCGAACCTCTACGAGGCGGTCCGCGGCACGGTCCTGCACGGCTGCGCCTGGGGCTGCGAGGACCACGGCGCCGGTCACGTCGCCCAGCTCTACGGCGGCTACATCGTCCCCGGGTCCACGCTCGACGACCTTCACCTGGTCGTCAGCCAGTGGAACACCGAGCGCAACTGGCCTTACCGGGCGATGCAGTTCGCCGGCACCGCGCCGCGTCCGGGCGACCGGCCGCTGCCGCCTCCCCCGCCGCCGGGCGAGTCCGGGGGCGTGCTGCGAGGCGCGGCGAAGCTGGCGCGGAGGTTCCTGAGCTGAGTGAGTTGGCGCACCGGGACCGCAGAGGTTACTGGCGGGTAATATACGCTCTCGGGTCATGAGCTCCCAGACTCCGACCTTCGCGCTCTGGAACAAGGTCTCGCAGGTCTTCGGCGGCCGCGGGCTGTTCTCGCTGAGCGTGAGCCTCAAGGCGCCCTACTTCCGGACGATCCTGCCGATGGTCCGGGAGATGAAGCCCGGCCGCTGCGTGGTCACCTCGCCGAAGTGGTGGGGCGTGCACAACCACATCGGCACCTACCACGCCATCGCCGCGTGCAACCTCGCCGAGGTCGCGATGGGCATGGTCGCCGAGGCCACCGTGCCCACCTCGCACCGCTGGCTGCCGAAGAAGATGAACGTCGAGTACCTCGCGAAGGCCGAGACGAGCCTGCGCGCGGTCGCGGAGCTCGACGCCATCCCGGAGTTCGGCGACGAGGGCCAGGAGATCGACGTCCCGGTCAACGTCTACGACAAGAAGGACCAGGTCGTCGTCCGCGCCACCATCACCATCTGGGTCACCCGCAAGAAGAAGTAGTGTCCTGCAACGCGATGGGACCCCGCCCAAGACGGACGGGGTCCCATCGGTTGAGTGCTCGCTTCTCGTGGCGGCGGAAGCCGCCGCTTCAGGTGCGGGACTCAGTCCGCACCGCCGCGGGTTCTCAGCGGTTCTCTGGTGAGGACAGCCGCAACGCCGTGTATTGGTCATACATCAGTTGCGGATCCCGGAGCCAGAGGACCGCTGAGGTTCCGCTACCCGCACCGCCACGCAAAACGACCACGGACACTGAGGATCAGACCAGGTCGTAGCGGTCGAGGTTCATGACCTTGACCCAGGCCTTGACGAAGTCCTCGACGAACTTCTCCTTGCCGTCGGCCGAGGCGTAGACCTCGGCCAGCACGCGCAGCTCGGAGTTCGAACCGAAGACCAGGTCGGCGCGAGTACCGGTCCAGACGACCGCACCGGAGGCGTCGGTGGCCTCGTAGGTGGACTTGTCGTCCGAAGTGGACCGCCACGTGTAGGCCATGTCGAGCAGGTTCACGAAGAAGTCGTTGCTCAGCACGCCCGGCTTGTCGGTGAACACGCCGTGGTTCGAACCGTCGTAGTTCGCACCCAGCACGCGCAGACCACCGATGAGGACGGTCATCTCCGGGGCGCTCAGGGTGAGCAGGTTGGCCCGGTCGATGAGGCTGTACTCGGCGGGGAGCTCCGCGGCCTTGCTGGAGTAGTTGCGGAAACCGTCGGCGATGGGCTCCAGCGCGTTGAAGGAGTCCGCGTCGGTGTGCTGCTCACCGGCGTCGACGCGACCCTGGGTGAAGGGCACCTCGATGCTGGAACCGGCATCGGCGGCGGCCTTCTCGATGGCGGCGGAACCGCCGAGCACGATCAGGTCGGCCAGCGAGACCTTCTTGCCGAAGGACTGCTGCACGCCTTCCAGGGCCGAGAGCACGCTTGCCAGCTGGTCCGGGTTGTTGACCTCCCAGTTGCGCTGCGGCTCCAGGCGGATGCGAGCACCGTTGGCGCCGCCCCGCTTGTCGCTGCCGCGGAAGGTCGAAGCCGAGGCCCACGCGGTGGACACCAGCTGCGACACGGACAGGCCGGTCTCCAGGATCTTGGCCTTGAGCGACTTGATGTCCTCATCGGACAGGGTGTCGTTGTCGTTGGCCGGCAACGGGTCCTGCCAGATCAGGTCCTCGTCCGGGACCTCCGGGCCGAGGTACAGCGACTTCGGACCCATGTCGCGGTGGGTCAGCTTGAACCAGGCGCGGGCGAAGGCGTCCGCGAACTCGTCCGGGTTCTCCATGAACCGGCGCGCGATCGGCCCGTAGATCGGGTCCACCTTGAGCGCGATGTCGGTGGTCAGCATGTTCGGCGCGATCCGCTTGGACGGGTCGTGCGCGTCGGGCACGGTGCCCTCGCCCGCGCCGCCCTTCGGACGCCACTGCCAGGCACCGCCCGGCCCCTGGTAGACCTCCCACTCGAAGCTGAGCAGGTTCCACAGGAAGTTGGTGGTCCACTTGGTGGGCGTGGAGGTCCAGGTGACCTCAATGCCGCTGGTGATGGTGTCGGCGCCCTTGCCGGTGCCGTAGTTGTTCTGCCAGCCCAGGCCCTGGGCCTCCAGACCGGCGCCCTCGGGCTCGGCCTCCAGGTTGGAGTCGGGGGCGGCACCGTGGGTCTTGCCGAAGGTGTGACCACCGGCGATCAGCGCGAGGGTCTCCTCGTCGTTCATCGCCATCCGGCCGAAGGTCTCGCGGATGTCGCGCGCGGCGGCCACCGGGTCGGGCTGACCCTCCGGGCCCTCCGGGTTGACGTAGATCAGACCCATGTGGGTGGCGCCCAGCGGACGCTCCAGCTCGCGCTCGCCCGACTCGGTCGAGATGCGCTTGTCGCTGCCCAGCCAGGTGGTCTCGGCACCCCAGTAGACGTCGTCCTCGGGCTCCCAGTCGTCGACGCGGCCGCCGCCGAAGCCGAAGGTCTTGAAGCCCATCGACTCGAGCGCGACGTTGCCGGTGAGGACCATCAGGTCCGCCCAGGACAGCTTGCGGCCGTACTTCTGCTTGACGGGCCACAGCAGGCGGCGGGCCTTGTCCAGGCTGACGTTGTCCGGCCAGGAGTTCAGCGGGGCGAACCGCTGCTGACCGCCGCCGGCGCCACCGCGGCCGTCGCTGATGCGGTAGGTGCCCGCGGAGTGCCAGGCCATGCGGATCATCAGCGGGCCGTAGTTGCCGAAGTCGGCCGGCCACCAGTCCTTGGAGTCCGTCAGGACGTCCTGGATGTCCTTCTTGACCGCGGCCAGGTCCAGCGTCTTGAACTCGGCGGCGTAGTCGAAGTCCTCGCCCAGCGGGTTCTTGTTCGGGTGCTGCTTGGCCAGGATCTTCAGGTTGAGCCGGTTCGGCCACCAGTCGCGGTTGGCGTCACCCTGGGTGGGGTGAGTCAGGCCCCCGTGCGCGACCGGGCAACCACCGGTTTGGTTCGTCTCTTGGGTGTCAGGGCTGTCAGACACGGGAATCCTTCCGAATTTCAGTGCAGTTCTTCAGCGGATTCGGGGGCGCAGGCTGCGCAGAGCCCCCAGTAGATGACCTCTGCCTCGTCTATGACGAAGCCGTGGGAGTCCGACGCCTCCAAGCAAGGCGCGGCGCCCACGGAGCAGTCGACGTCGTGTATCTCGCCGCACGACCGGCACACGACGTGGTGGTGGTTGTCGCCAACCCGCGCCTCGTAGCGGGCCACGGAACCCATCGGCTGGATCCGGCGCACCAGACCCGCGACGGTGAGCGCGCGCAGGACGTCGTAGACGGCCTGGTGAGAGACCTTGGGCAGGTCGTGCCGGACCTGCCCGATGATCGAATCGGTGTCGGCGTGCGCGTTCTCGTGCACTGCGGACAGCACAGCTACACGAGGTCGCGTCACACGCAGCGCAGCCTCGCGCAACATGCGCTCGTAGTCCGCAGTCGTCGTCACGCCCTGCAGCCTGCCGCATTTTCTTGAACTAATCAAGTCAAAGCGGCCCATCATCACCATCCCGAGTGATCCGGATCCGCTTCGCCGCACGTGTGATGGGTGCGGACCCCCCGCGCACGATCAGCGACCGGAAGCGAGACATCCGTGCCCGTACCAGGATTCCCACCGAACGCACTGGACGACGGCGATCCGAAGTGGATCACGGAACTGGCCTGCGCGGATCCGAACCACGTCCTGCACGTCGTTCGCGGCCTCGACCCGAAGGCCGCGCTCGAGGCCGTCGGCGCCAAGCCGCACCTCATCCAGCCCTGCGAGCTACCCGCCTCCAAGCCCGACGACTGGACCTCGCTGCCCGGCGCGGCGCTGGGCATCGAGCCCGGCACCGCGGCCGCGCTGCTGGCCGGGCAGGTCGGCGACTGGACGTTCGTCTACGACGACGCCGGGCACACCTTCGACGAAGCGACCGCGGCGCTGTCGGCGTCCGGCCGCACCGCCGCGACCAGCGTGTTCACCATCAACGCCGACGCGAGCATGACGTTCTTCGTCGACGGCGAGGAGGTCGTCTGGATCAACGTCGACGACCTGGTCACCGACGACCTCGATGACTTCCCCGAGGAGCTGCGCGCCGCGTTCGAGGCGGCCGGCGTCGTCGAGGACGAGGACCTGGAGCCCGGGCAGTTCGACTACGCGGTGACCATGCGCGCCACCTGCGCCCTCGCCGGCCTGACCTTCACCATCGACGAACTCCGCGCCCTCCCCCTCATCGGAGCGTCGTTCGGGTGACCCCGGGGCGGTCTCGGCCCGAACCGACCGGGCAAGAAGGATTTCGATCATGGTCGGTTCGGACCAGAACCGCACACCGCCCGTGAACGCGGATGCCGAGACCCGCTGTGCGCGGGGCCCGGGTCACGTCGAGGAGCGAGCCCGGTCCCGCGGAGATCAGGTCGGGAACCGCGACGAAGCGAAGATCACCTCCGCCGCAGCCGCACCGGCAGCCCGTCGACCGGGACCGGCAGCGACACGTAGTCCCACTTGACCTCGTAGTCGTCCGGGACGCTCCAGGTGTAGGCGCGCAGCATCTCGTGCAGCAGCAGCTTCACCTCCAGCGTCCCGAAGTGCAGGCCGATGCACTTGTGCGCCCCACCGCCGAAGGGCACCCAGGCGAAGCGGTGCGACTTGTCCTCCCGGCGGTGCTCGGCGAAGCGCTCCGGGTCGAAGTCGAACGGGTTCGTCCAGTGGTCCGGGGAGAAGTGGTTGACCAGCGGCGAGACGCCGACCATCGTGCCCGCGGGCACGTGGTGGCCCAGCACTTCGGTGTCGCGGACGGTCTCGCGCACCATCGACGGCACCGGCGCCACCAGCCGCAACGCCTCCTTGATCACCAGGTCCAGCGTGCCGAGCTTCTCCAGCGCCTCGATGTCGGGGATCTCCTCCCCCATCGCCAGCGACTCGGCGCGAGCCCGCTCCTGCCACTCGGGGTGCTTGGCCAGGTAGTAGGCCGCGGCGGAGCTGGTGATGGTGGAGGTGTCGTGGGCGGCCATCATCAGGAAGATCATGTGGTTGATGACGTCGTCGTCGCCGAACTGCTCGCCGTCCTCGCTGCGCGCGTGGCACAGCGCGGAGAACAGGTCGTCGCCCTCGACCGCGCGGGCGGTCCCGATGTTGTCGGCGAAGTAGCGCTCCAGCAGCTTGCGCCCGGCCAGACCGGCCGCCCAGCGCCCGCCCGGAACGGGGTAGCGCACCACGGCCGTGGCCGCGCGGACCGAGTCGACGAAGGCGCGGTTGACGCGGTCGGCTTCCTGACCGCTGCGCCGGTCCATGAACACCCGGGTCGCCACGTCGAGCGTCAGCTGCTTGAGCAGCCAGTACAGCCGGGTCTTGTCCTGCCCGCCCCAGGCGGTGACGCCTTCGCGCAGCGTCGGGCCCATCTGGTCGACGTAGCCGGTGAGGCGCTGCCGGGTGAAGGCCTGCTGCATGATGCGCCGGTGCCCGAGGTGCTCCTCGAAGTCCATCAGCATCAGGCCGCGGTGGAAGAACTTGTCGATGAGCTTGCGCCAACCGCCTTGGGAGAACGCCTTGTCCTTGTTGACCAAGGCGGCCGAGGTGGCTTCCGGGCCGCCGAGGGTGACCATGCGCTGGCCGAGCGAGTAGGCCCAGGAGACCGGGCCGTAGAGCTCGAACCGGCGCAGCGCGAACGCGGGACCGTAGCGCATGAAGTCCAGCGAGTGGCCGATCAGCGGTGCTCCGGCGTCGCCGAGCACCGGTTTGAGCCCGCTGCCGGGCGGTGGTGGCGCGAGTTCGGTGACGGGCCACTGCTTTTCGAAGATGCGCTGGTCGACCGAGCGCGGCAGCGGCATCGAGGTGAGCGGTGGAACCCGCCGTCGTATCGCTTCGTTGACCTTCTCCAGCTGGAAAACCATTGCTGCTCCTCCCCCTTTGGAAGAACGGCGTGGTCCTGCCGAGTTTTCGGCCGACCGTCGAGCGACCACCTCCGCTCTGAGGACGACCTGAGCGGGGAACAACCTCGGTGAACGACAAGAGGGGGATCAGCTCGTGAACTCAGCGGAACGGGCTCTGACACGGCTCGTGGTGGGAACGTCGTCCCACCGATACTCGCACCGCGTCACCCCGGGGGTCAACATCACACCAGCACTGGCACATGACCGGGGTCTCATCCCCGCTGTCACGGACGCGCCGAATCTCAAGCGATGAATGACCAGATCAAACGGTGTCCAGAGTGGACACCAGCCAGTCGTCGCCGACCTTCTCCACGGTCACCCGAACCCGGGCTCCCTCGATCAGCGGAGCCGGTTGGCGGCTGCTCGTGGTGAGCTGGTTGATGAACGCCAGCAGCACCACCTGCCGGTCGGTGGCGGTGACGACCCCGAGAGCGGACAGCGTGGTGCGCGTGCTGATCCGGTCGCGGACGGCGACGGGGCGGATCATGGAGCGCTGGAGTTCGAGGTAGTCGCGGGCGAAACCGCCGGTCACCGCGCGCTCGGCGGCGGCCAGGTCGCGGTCGAGCGATTCGTGGCTGTAGCTGAGCACTTCGGGGATGCGCCGGGTCGCCACCTCCGTTGCGGCGGCCCGAGCCGAGGCGACCCGGGCTGCGGTGTCCTGCCGCTGGTGCAGGACCACGACGGCGGCGGTGGCCGCCAGCAGCACCACGACGACCAGCGCGGTGGCGATCCGGCGGCGGACCGGGCTCTCGGCGACTTCCTGCTCCTCGACGGCCTCTGCGGTGGTCATGGCACGAACTCCAGGTTGGCGACGAGCCAGGTCTCGCCGGTCTTCTCCAAGGTGATCCGCAACCGGTACTGGCGCTGCTGGCCCTCCGGTGAGGCCGCGTTGCCGACGGTGGCCCGCACCGCGGCGAGCGCGACCGCCGTCGTGCCGTCGGAGCTCGACAGCGCCGCCTCGACCACCTCGCCCCGGGAGGTCACCTTCGAGCCGGTGACGATGTCGCGGAACGCCGTGCTCTGCTGGGCGAACTGGTCCCTGAAGTCACCGGTCGCCAGCGCGGTCAGGCGTTGGGAGTCCTGGTCGACGGTCTGCGCGCTGATGTTGGTCAGCCCCAGCGCGGCCTGCCGCGCGACGGCGACCGCCTGCTGATCGGATTCGTCCCGCGCCGCGGCGGCTTCGGCCGCGTTGTGGAAGTGAGTGCCGAGCGCGGCGAGCCCGATCAGCAGCAGCGTCGCCACCACCAGGCCCCCGGTTCGCCTCACTTGAGCAGCAGATCGTGCCATGTGGTCGGCTCTCCTCCCCGTTGTTCAGCCACGTCGCCGAGCACCAGGAGGTGACCGTCGGGCAGCATCGCGTTGCCGGTGCTCGGGTCGTAGGAGGCCACGACCTCCTCCGGTCGCGCCCCGCACGCGGCCGCGGTCGGTCCGCGGCGGCCAGGATCGTTGGCGCACGGGTAGTTCCGCGTCCCGCGGATCGACCGGGGGTCGTCGGGCGCGACCTTGCAGTACTGGTCCGGGGGCGTCCGCGCGGGCGATTCGTCGTCGAAGGAGCGCTGCTGCGACATCGGCGTGTAACCCGAGTAGCAGGGCGGGGTGCTGTTGACGGAGAAGCGGATGCCCAGGTGGGCGCTGCCCGGCGCGGCACCGGGCTGCTGGACGACGCGCTGCAGCGCCGCGGTCATCGCCGGGTAGAGCACCAGGGTCTGGGAGACCCCGGGCAGCTGGGTCCGGATCACCTGCCCGGTGGCGTCCAGGTCGGCGAGCAGGTGCGGCAGCGCCGGCATCAGCCGGTCTTGCAGGCCGATCAGCTGCTCGGCCGCGGGCGGGGTGCGTGCCAGGACCCCGCGCAGGTCGCCGTCGCTGCGCCGCAGCTGCTCGGTGAACGAGGCGAGATCCCGCAGCGTGGAACGGGTTTCGGGTGCGATGTCGCGCTGGGTGCGCAGGAACGGCCCGAGCTCCGCGATGAGCCCGACGGTGGGTTCGAGGTTGAGCCCGGCCTGGTGCAGCACCGTCCTGGTGTTCTCCAGGAGGGTCGTGACCTGCGGTTCCTGACCTCGCAGTCCGGTGGTGAGCTCGTCGAGGACGAAGTTGAGCTCCTCCTGCGGGATCGAGGCGGCGAGGTCGTCGAGGCTGGTGATGAGCTCGTCGGTGCGCGGCAGCGTCGTCGTGTCGGTGATGCGGTCGCCCGGTTCGAGCCAGGGCGGTCCGTCGCCGGCCGGGGTGAGGTTGACCGACTGCTCCCCGATCGCCGACTTGCTGCGGATCGCGGCGCTCACCCGCGCGGGGACGCGCACGTCGTCGTCGATGCCGAGCGTGGCCACCGCGGTCCCGTCGCCGAGGTCGATCGAACGCACCTTGCCGATCTCGACATCGCGGTAGCCGACCATCGCGCCCGGGTGCAGCCCGGTGGCGTCGGAGAACACGGCGGTGACCTCGTACTGCCCGAAGCCCAGGAGCTGGCGCAGGTCGAGGTAGTTGACCAGCACCGTGCCCACCCCGAACACGGTGAGCACGGCGAAGGCCGCGAGCTGGAGCCGCACCCGTCTGGTCAGCATCAGCCACCTCCCAGCAGGTCGCCGAGCAGCGGCAGGGCCGGGTCCGGCGGCGGGTTCGCGGGTGGCGGCGACGGCGGTGGTTCCTCGATGGGCGAGCCGATGCCCAGCGGGCCGCGGATCGGGTCGGTGGCCTGCAGGGCGGTGCGGGCGGCGTCGAAGACGGTCTCGACGGGAGTTCCGGCCAGCAGACCGGATTCCAGGCTCGGGACCGAGAGGTCCAGGGTCACCGCCAGGTTCAGGAAGTCGCCGCGCACGATCTTCTTGTAGGTGCTCAGCGGGAACAGCAGGGTTCCCAGCGTGTCCAGGGATTTCGGGACGTCGTCGCCAGCGGCGACGAGCTGGTGCAGCGTCGGGCGCAGGTCGTGCACCGTCGCCAGCAGGTCGTCGCGGGAGCGGTCGAGCACGTCGGTTCCGACCGCGCCGAGCCTGTTGGAGGCGTCCAGGGCCGAGCGCAACGCCTCGCGCTGCTCGTTGAGGACGCGGATTCCCGGTCCCAGCTCGTCGAAGGCGCGGCCGAGCCGCTCGGAGTTCGCGCGCAGCCGGGCCGCGAGCCCGTCGACCGCTTCGAGGGAGCGGATGATCTGCGCCTTCTGCTCGTCGGCGGAGCGGGCGAGGACGTCGAGCCGGTGGATGAGGTCCGCGGCCTGCTGCTCGTTCCCGCTCAGCGCCCGGTTGAGCTCGTCGGTGATCACCCGGACCTGGCGCAGTCCCCCGCCGTTGAGCCACAACGACAGGGCGGCCAGCAGCTCCTCGGTGCCCGGGTAGCGATTGGTGCGCTCCACGGGGATGAGGTCGCCGTCGCCGAGCCTTCCCACCGGGTCGGGTGGGGCGGCCAGTTCGACGTACTGGGCGCCGAGCAGGCTCTTCTGCCCGATGGTGGCCACGGCGTTGGCGGGCAGCACCACGCCCGGGTCCAGACCGATCTCCACCTGCGCCTGCCAACCGTGCAGACCGATGCTGCGGACCGCACCGACGGTGACGTCGTCGACCTTGACCTCCGAGCGCGGTACGAGGTTGGCGACGTTGGCGAAGCGCACGACCACGCGCCGCGCGTCGCTGCCGCTGCCCGGTCCGCCCGGCAGCGGCACCATCCGGGCGCTGTCGACCGCGCACCCCGCCAGCAGGCCGGTGATCAGCAGGAGGGCGATCAGGCGCATCACGGCCCTCCCGGTGGCGGCTGCTGGTGCGGGTTGCCGGGTCGGTGCAGCGGATCCAGGCCGACCGGCAGGTGCGGTGCGTCCAGGGGCCGCAGCAGCGGGTCCAGCGCGGCCCGGCAGTCGTCGATGGTGCCGCCGGCGGAGAACACCATCTGGCAGCTGAAGGTGGACAGGCTCGCGGTGTAGGGGATCTGCACCCGCGTGCTGGCCGAGCCGGTGACCGGTTCGTAGATGTTGTAGAGGTTGGCCAGCGATTGCGGCGCGATGTGCAGGACCTCGGCGAGGTCGGCGCGGCTCGCGGCCAGCGTGGCGGTGACGTCTCGCAGCGAGCCGACGGTGTCGCCGAGCTGCTGCTGGTGGGTTCGGGTGAAGTCGGTGATCGTGCCCAGCGCCCGGTCGGAGGAGGCCAGCGCCTGGCCCAGGCTCGCGCGGTTGTCCTCGGCGAGGGCGCTGATCGAGGCCAGCTGGGTGGAGAAGGCCCGCAGCCGCTCCTGGCTCGCGTTGAGGTTCGAGGTGAACTCGTCGAGGTCGCGCAGGCTCCCGAACAGGTCCTCGCTGCCCGCCGCGACCGTCGTGGAGGTCCCGGCGAGCGCGTCGAGCGTGCGGCGGAACTCGACCCCGTTGCCGCCCAGGTTGGCGGCTCCTGCCTCGATCGCGCGGGACACGGCGCCGTGGCGGTTGGCGCCACCCGGCCCGAGGGCCTTGGCCAGTTCGGTGAGTTCGGCGTTGGTCCGGTCCCACTCGGCGGGCACCAGGGTGCGCGATCGCGGGATCTCGGCGTCGTCGGCGAGCACCGGCCCGCCCCGGTACACCGGCGCGAGTTGCAGGTACCGGCCGCTGACCAGGCTCGGCGCGACCAGGGCGACGGAGGTGTCGGCGGGGACCGCGCGATCGGCGTCGTAGCCGAAGCGCACCCGCACTCCCGTGGCCTCGGGCACGATCTCCTCGACCTCCCCGACCCGCACGCCCAGGACCCGCACCTCGTCGTCGACGTGGAGGCCGCTCGCGCTCGCGAAGTGGGCGGTGGCGTGCTTCTGCCCGTCGGCGGACAGCAGGTGGGCCGCCGCGGCCACGAACAGCACCGCGCACAGGATCGCCAGGGCTCGGCGGTTCATCGGTTCCCCCTCCCGAGCAGCTGTTGCAGGCCTGGAACCGCGTTGGTCGGCGGGATGTTGGCGAAGTAGGCGTCCAGCGCGGGCATCGTGGAGACCACCTCGCCGAGCGTGCGCAGCATCGGCACGGCCTCGTGCACGGCGGCGGTGATGTTGTCCCGGTTCTCCCGCAGGACCGCCAGGACCGAGTGCAGCTCGGTCAGCGCCGGCCGCAGCTGCGCGTCGTTCTCCCGCGCGAGCGCGTCGAGCTGGTCGGCGGTGGTGGTCAGGTCGGCGAGCAGCCGTTCGATGGCGGCCTGGCGCTCGTTGAGCGCCGCCAGCAGCACCGTTCCCTCGTCGAAGATCGCGCGCAGGTCCGAATCGTGCTGCGCCAGAACTCGCGTCGTGGCCCGCGAGTGCTCGAGCAGCGACCGCAGCTCGGCATCGCGGGCGTTGACGCTCTCGGCCAGCCGCCGCAGCCCGGTCAGCGCTCCGGGGACGCTGCGCGCGGTTCCTTCGAGCGTTCCGGCGACGGTGTCGATGGCCGCGGTGAGCCGCTCGGTGTCCAGCCGCGAGGTCTGATCGGTCAGGCCCTGCAGCGCCTGGGTGACGTCGAAGGGCGCGATGGTGCGCGACAGCGGGATCTGCGCGGCGTCGGGGAGCTCGCCGGGCCCTGCCGGGGCGAGGCTCAGGGCCTTCTCGCCGAGCGCGCTCTGGGCCTTGATCGCGGCGGTGCTGGCCTCCCCCACCCGCAGGTCGGGCTCGTCGACGGTGAAGGAGACGAGCACGTCGGTGTCGCGCAGCTCGACGCCCTCGACGCGGCCGACGGTCATGCCCGACACGACGACGGGATCACCCTCGACCAGTCCCCCGGCCTCGGCGAACACCGCGTGCAGGCCTCGTCCGGCCAGCAAGGGCGAGATCGCGTCGCCGCTGAGGGAGAAGAGCACGGCGATCGCGATCAGCACCGAGCCGATCACGCCGAGCCGCGAGTCGGTCATGTCAGTTCCCCGCTTCCTCGGCGCAGCGCCGCACGTCGCTGTCGATCCACGGCGTGTAGAGGTATCCGCCGGTCGGGGCGCTGGTGCGGACTCGCACGCTGCACAGGTAGGCGTTGAAGAAGTTGCCGTTCACGCCGATCCGGCCGATCCGGCGGTACGCCTCGGGCAGTTCGCGCAGCGCCGTGCGCAGCTGCTCGTCGTGGGCGTTGAGCGTGCCGAAGAGGGTTCGCAGATCACCGATCTCGGCGTTGAGGTCGGGGCGCAGCCGCGGCAGCAGGTCGGCGGTGGCCGCGGTCAGCCCGTGGAGGTGGTCCACGGCACCGGTGACCGAGCGGCGGTCGGCGCTCAGCCCGCCGACCAGCTGCCGGGTCTGCGCGATGACGTCGGAGACCTGCCGGTCGTGCTCGTCGAAGGTGGCGAGCGCGGCGTTGAGGTTGCCGATGACGTCGCCGATGAGCCGGTCGCGGTCGGCGAGGGTGCCGGTGACCGAGGCGAGGGAGGTCAGGAACGAGTTCAGCGCCCCGGCTTCGCCCTGCAGGGTCTGGATGAGCGAACCGGACAGCTGGTTGACCTGCTCCGGAGACATGGCCTGGAACAGCGGCTGGAAGCCGCCGACGAGCACGTCGAGGTCCAGCGCGGGCCGGGTGCGCTCCAGCGGGATGACACCTCCCGCCAGCGGCGGTCCTCCCCCGCCTTCGGCGAGTTCGAGGTAGCGGTTGCCGACCAGGTCGCGGTACTTGACCGCCGCGAGGGTTCCGCCGGTCAGCGGCGGTGCGCCGGAGACCGACATCGTCACCAGCACCGTCGCGTCCGGCCGCATCCGCAGCTCGTCGACCTGACCGACCCGCACGCCGGCGACGCGCACGGGGTCACCGGGTTCGAGGTACGACACGTCGGCGAACACCGCGCGCACCTGCGTTTCCCCTCCAGCGCTTCGGGTTTCGGCCAGCAGGACGCCGATGTAGCCCGCGGCGAGCGCGGCGATCGCGAAGAACACCGCCAGCTTGACGACCTCACCCCTCACCGGCCACCTCCGATCGGTGAGAGCGGGCCGAACAGGTAGACGGCGAGCACGTCCGGGTTGAGCACGACGGTCTCGTCGTGACCGGAGTACGGGTTGGCCCCGGTGTCGTAGTTGACGTACGGCGGGATGCCCTGCACCTCGGGCAGCCCGTGGCACTGCGGGCCGGTGTCGACGCCGGTCTTGGGGAGGTTCTCCGGGTACCGGTAGGCGGGGGCGCCGGGCAGCAGGCTGACGGTGACGTGCGCGTTGGGGTGCGTGCCGCCGAACTCCGGGCCTCCGGTGACCGCGCGGATGAGCTCGCCGTTGCGCACCACGCCGCCGAAGAAGCACGGCACCACGGGCGAGTAGCGGCGCAGCAGCGCGGTGCTCGGTGCGAGGGTGTCGAGCGCGGTCACCAGCTGGTCGCCGTGGCGTTCCAGGTGCCCGCCGGTGGTGTTGCCGAGTTCGGTCAGCGACAGCAGGAACGCCGCGAACGCCCGGTGCTGCTCGGCCAGGGTGGTGCTGGTCCCGCCGAGGTTGGCGGCGGTGGTGGTGAGGTCGTCGGCGACGGCCCGGTAGTCCTCGGCGACCGCGGCGATCTCGGGCAGGCGGGCTTCGAGCTCGGGCAGGTGCGGGTTGAAGGCGCGCAGGTAGTCGTCGGTGCCGGTGATCAGCTCGCCGATGCGCTCACCGTTGCCCCGCAACGCCCCCGAGACCGAGGTCAGGGCCGCGTTGAGCTTGCTCGGCGGCACGCGCTGCAGGGTGCGCACGACGTGGTCGAAGGTGTGGTCCAGCTCGACGTTCACCCGCGCCCGGTCGATGACGGCACCGGCGGCGATGTGCTCGCCGGATTCCCGGCCGGTGCGCAGCTCGACGTACTTGGCGCCGAACACCGTCGTCGGGACGAGGTTCGCCGACACCTCCGCCGGTATCCGCTCGGCGTGCTCGGGGTCGAGCTCGACGCTCACCTTCGCGCCGGTCCCGTCGGTGGTGACCTCGCTGACCGAGCCGACCTCGACGCCGCGCAGCTTGACCGGTGAGCCCGGTTCCATGAGCAGCCCGGAGCGGTCGGCGAGGACGGTGATCGGCACGACGCGGTCGAAGACCCGGTGGTACTGGGCGATCGAGAGCACCGACAGCAGCACCAGCAGCGCCGTGAACCCGGCGCCGGCCAGCACGTGCCTGAAGTTCACCGCCATCACCCCGAGATGTGGACCGAGGAGTCGGAGCCGTAAATCGCCAGGTCCAGCAGCAGGTCGACCAGCATCACGCCGATCAGCGAGCCGCGCACGGCCTTCCCCACCGCCTGGCCCACGCCCGCCGGGCCGCCGGTGGCCGCGAACCCGTGGTAGCAGTGCACCGACATCACCACGACCGACATGGCCAGCGCCTTGACGAACGACCACAGCAGGTCCGACGGCACGAGGAACGCGCTGAAGTAGTGGTCGTAGGTGCCTCCGGACTGCCCGTAGGCGACGGTCACGACCAGCCTCGTCGCGGCGAACGAACCCAGCACCGCCAGCGAGTACAGCGGGATGATGGCGACGAACCCGGCGATGATCCGGGTCGTCACCAGGTACGGGACCGACCGGACCGCCATCACTTCCAGCGCGTCGATCTCCTCGCTGATCCGCATCGCCCCGAGCTGCGCGGTGAAGCCCGCCCCGACCGTGGCCGTCAGCGCCACCCCGGCGATGACCGGCGCCGCCTCGCGGGTGTTGGCGTAGGAGGAGACGAACCCGGCGAGCGCCTCGACCCCGACGTTGGCCAGCGAGGAGTAGCCCTGCAAACCGACCTCGACGCCGATCGCGGCGGTCATGAACACCACGATCACGACCGTCCCGCCGATGACCGCGAGGCCTCCGGTGCCGAGGCTGACCTCGGCGATCAGCCGCAGCACCTCGCGCTTGTAGCGCACGAGCGCGGTCGGCACCGACGCGTAGACCCGGCCGTGGAAGACGACCTGGCGGCCGGTGTCCTCCAACTTGCGCAGCGGTACCCGGATCACCTTGGCCCGCTTGGATTCACCGATCGCCACGGTCAGCCCCTCGCCTGCAGGAACACGGCCGTGATCAGCGAGTTCGCGGCGAACAGCAGGATGAAGCTGAACACGACGGTCTGGTTCACCGCGTCGCCAACGCCTTTCGGCCCGCCCTTGGCGTTGAGGCCGAGGTGGCAGGCGACGAGTCCGGACAGCAATCCGAAGACCGCCGCTTTCAACTCGCTCACCAGAAGATCATCGATTCCGGTGAGAAGTGTGAGATTCGCGAGGAAAAGACCGGCGCTCGCATTCTGCACGAGCACCGAGAACAGGAAGCTGCCCGCCAATCCGACGAAGGTGACCAATCCGTTGAGCGCCAGCGCCACCACGGTGGAAGCGAGAACTCGGGGAACCACGAGTCGCTGCACGGGATTCAGGCCCATCACGCTCATCGCCGCGATTTCGTCGCGGATCTTCCGCGCCCCCAGATCGGCGCAGATCGCGGTCGCACC
Source organism: Saccharopolyspora terrae (assembly GCF_004348435.1). Taxonomy (NCBI): domain Bacteria; kingdom Bacillati; phylum Actinomycetota; class Actinomycetes; order Pseudonocardiales; family Pseudonocardiaceae; genus Saccharopolyspora; species Saccharopolyspora terrae. The sequence continues at coordinate 187,667 of NZ_SMKS01000005.1, forward strand.
GGCTCCGGCGACGACCAGGACGCTGACCATCGGCCCGATCTCCCGCACCACCGCCAGCCCCGCTCCGGCCCCGGCCAGGTCTGCGGCACCCAGCTCGGTGAGCAGCTGGTTGAGCTGGAAGACGACGATGACGCAGAACGGGATGGCGACCAGCAGCGTCGGCACCACCGACACGCTCACGATCATCCACGACTGCTGCAAGAACTCCCGGAGCTGGAAAGGACGCCGGAATCCGTGGCGGAACACCTCGACCGACATCCGGTAGAACGACCCGACGGGAGCGCTGATCCTGGCCGGCCCGGAAACCACCATCGACCGACCTCCCCTCGGGCAAGCGGAAATCTACGGCGACGCAGGAAACGCTCCTGCGGGAAATGACGGGAGAACGACACCCGGAAAGGCACGTGCACGAGCGAAAAATCGGCGACGGCTGGCTGCGTGGTGCGCACGATAGTCGCATCGCACAACCCCACCGTCAACAACCCGAAAGCGAAACACCGCCCAGCAGAGGGAAAACCAAACCCACCCACTGCTCCGACAAGGTGAAATTCCCAGCAACCCTCACGGTTGCTCGTCGGCCACACCCACCCGTTCAGTGGTAACCAATCGCTCGAAAAGCGCTAGCTGTCCGCACGATCGCCAACGGATGATCAACGGGTGGAACTTGGGGGCTCAGCAGAAGACGTCGATGCCGGCTATTTGCCCGCGCAGGACAGTTTCGTCACTCATGCGGGCGCGGACCTCTGCGCCGAGCTGCGCGGACAGGGCACTCGCGCGGGCTTCGACCGCAACGAGCTGTTGCTGCTGGTCGACCGGCCGAGTGATCACGTCCTGCTCATCGAGCGCGGATTCGTCAAGGTCCAGCTGGCGGGCAACGGTCGCGACCTGATCGCAGGGCTCTACGGCAAGGGCGAACTCATCGGCGAGCAGGGCGTGATGGAGTCGAAGCCCCGCAGCGCCACGGTCGTGGCCCACACCGCTTGCGAGGCGACGAGGATCCACCACCGCGACTTCAAGGAATTCCTGCGGCGACATCCCGAGCTGCCGCTGATCCTCGGTCGGATCGCGTACGAGCGCCTGCACCGGGCAGATCAGCGCCAGATCAACCTGGCCTCGCAGGATGTGCCCACCAGGGTGTGCCGTCAGCTCCTCGCGTGGGGCCAAGCGCTCGGCGAACGGACCCGCGACGGGGTGGCCATCAGCGGTTTGAGCCGCAAGGACCTGGCTCAGTGCGTCGGCGCCGGCGAGGCGACCGTGGACGCGGCGTTGAAGCAGCTGGGCGACCAGGGTCTGCTTCGCACCCGCCGACTGACCTTCGTGCTGCCCGACCCCCACCTCCTCCGCGGCTACCTGCGCGCTCGCCCGATCACGTGAAGTAGTCGAAAGAACACGTGGTTCTCCCTGATTTCAGGGAGAACCACATCCTCCGACTCAGCAAGACTCCGTTCACCCACCCAGAGTGACGGAACGGAGTCGACCCTTGCGCCGAACGAATGACCCAGCACAGATGCCCGAGCACTGCGCCCTGCTGACCGTGGACACGATCGAATCGGGCGGGACGAGGCCGGAACACCTCGGCACGATCCCCCATCTCGTCGAGACGATCGTGGCGGAGGCCTCGAGCGAGGTCGGAATCGCCGATGACGTGCACCGCAACGGGCAGTTCGGCGGCGACGGCTTCCTGCGCGCCTACCCGAGCCAGCACCTTCCCGCGCTGATCGATCTGGTCGCCTCGATCGACGCGCTGCTGATCCGGCACAACCTCTCGGCCAAGCCCGAGATCCGGCTGCGCATCGCGTTGCACCTCGGCCCCTTGCCGGCTGAGTTCGGATTGTACCGGCCCAACATCGACGTCTGTCGACTCCTCGCAGCGAACGAGTTCCAAGCGCTCGTCAAGCGATGGCGTTCGTCCCTGCCTGCCGACCGGTTCACCACGGCGCTCATCCTGTCCGACGACGCACACCGAGCGGTCTTCGGCGGCGATTACACCCGGGCCATCACCCGCCACGACTTCGGGCCGATGAACATCAAGCACAAGGAGTTCGACCAGAAGGCCTGGGTGCGCATCGCAGGTGTGAACCCCGCGCAGCTCACCGAGCCGCCTCGCGAGACTCCGCCGGTCTCCCCGGAATCTGTTGATGACACGCGGTCCGCAGCTCACTCGATCAGCAACAGCGGGGGAAACCAGGGAGTTCAGATCGCAGGCGACCGCAACCACGTCGAACAGCAGCCGCGGCAAGTCCACATCACGAACTACACCGGCGAGAACAACTACGGCATCAGCACAGGTCAGATAAGTGGACCGGTCAACTACAACGCCCCGGAGTCGCGATGAGCCCCGTCGAGACACCGGAACGCACCGTGGATTCCACCGCGACTCCCCCGAACGACGACGTCGGGAAGAACGACTCCGCGAGCAAGGTCAACAACGAAACCCAGACCAACAACGGCGTCAACGCCGGCCAGATCAACGGACCGGTCAACTACAACAACTACACGGGTTCCGCGTTCTCCAAGCCGGAGCTGCACGACTTTCGCGTTTCCGACCACGATCTGGAACGCGCCAAGAATCACTTCGTTCCCTGCCCGGGATACGACGATGCCCTGGCAACGTTGAAGAAGAGCAATCTCGTTCTCTTGCGAGGTAAGGGCACCGGCAGGTCGCTGGCCGCGATCCGTATGCTGGTCGACTGCGGTGCGCGCACGATTTCACAGCTCAACGTACGTCGTTCGTTCGACAGCATCACCGACGAACAGCTCGACAGCGACGGCGGATTCATCTGGCAAGGAACCGAATCGCAGTGGCAGCAGAAGATCGCGCCCCGCACGGCCGAGCGCGTAGCAACCTGGGCTCAGCGGAATCAGTGCTACGTGGTGGTCATCGTCGACGAGGTGCTGGAGGTCGGCCTTCAGAGGTTCGAGAGCAGGCTCGGTCGTCCCGACTCCACCCAGGTGGCGAGGGAGTTCCTGCGATCGCACCCGGATTGCCCCACGGATCTCGTCGACACGATCCTCACCGAGGACTTCCGCGCACATCTCCGCGACGATTCCGCGCCGAACGAGGCGGAGTTCGTGGCCATACGTGCGTGGGACGTGCATGAGAACAAGCGAGAGCTCGAGCCCGCTCTGGCCGATCTCTCACGCGAAGCCCAGTACCTGGTAGCGGACTGGTTCCACGAGGATCGGTCGACGATCGAGTACGCCATGCTGGTCGCGATCGCCGTCTTCACCAACCGCGACTACGGCGACGTGATGAGCTCCGCCGAGGAGCTGGAGGAGATGATCGCCAAGGCAGACGAGCCAGAGGACAAGCGACTCAGACAGCGGAAGATCTTTGACTTCAGCAAGAGCGTCATCCTCAGCAGCTTGAACGCGACGACGACGTGGCATCCCCATGCCAGAGGGGCAAGTCTCTTCCGCGAGAACGTCCACTTCAGACGATCAGACTGGGCGAAGTGGGCCTTCCGCCGAGCCTGGCTCGAATACGACCTGTTCCGCCCGGTGATCGTGGACTGGATGGCGCGCCAGGCCAAGAACGGATTCCAGTGGTACTGCGCGAAGGCCTTGCACGACGTCATCACCGGACTTCCCCACACCGACCCGTTGGAACACATCAAGACGCTCGCAAGCAAGCAATCTCTGACTTCCAACGAACTCGCCGCGGAGCTCCTGGCGAGGTTCGCCGACGATCCCGGCACGAAGGACTTCGTCGAACCGCTCCTCCGGGACTGGTGCACGGGATCGGGATTCCACCGCAAGTGGACTGCGGCTCTGGTGTACGCCACCGAGCACGGCGTGCGTGATCCGGAGCGAGCGATGGCCCGGCTCGAGGCGATCGCTCGCAGCGATGCCCGACTGGTTCCAGCCGTCAAAGTCGCGGTGACCTCGCTGCTGAGCCGGCCGATCAACCGCGAGCTGATCCTTCGTGCGCTGGTCAAGTGGACGCGCCCGCACGGCCACCGCCGCGACGCCGAACAGCTGAGCAATCTCCGCTCGGTCGGGCTCGACTGCGCGCAAGCCGCGCTCGGTCTCACCGACGCGAAGCACTACCTGCAATCCCTCCCCAAGCAGGAGAACCCAATCCTCGTCGACCCGCACCCGTGGCTGGTCGCGCGACTCTTCTGGCGCGTCTTCCTCGATCAGCGGACGCGCAAGTCATCACTGCGAGCCTTGCTCAACCTGTGCGAGCAGTGCGAGAAGAACCCGCGCAGCGAACGAGCACGTGGCTTGGCGCAGTTGGTCGCCACCGTCGCCCCGGACCTCCACCGGCACGATCACCACGCGCTCTTCGAGGACTGGAAGACGGAGTACCCGGGCAACTCCGGCCGGGTCGATCGTGCCTTCAGTACCCTGCAGTTGCTCCATCAGAGGTACGCGTACTCGTCCCCTCGGCCTCACGGGTAACATCGTGCGAGTCCTCGGAGTCGTTGAGGCGGGAGAGTTCTGCTGGGAGTTCGGTGCGCTTGCGGACGTTGAGCTTGCGGTAGACGCGGGTGAGGTGTTGTTCGACGGTGCTGACGGTGATGTAGAGGCGGCGGCCGATCTCGCGGTTGGTCTGGCCTCGGGCGGCGAGTTCGGCGACCTTGCGCTCCGCCTCGCTGAGCAGCGGGGTTCCGGCCGGGGTGGGGG